>JAGWHU010000006.1 GCA_028866575.1 Candidatus Micrarchaeota archaeon
TTTTGTCGAGAAGAACAAGTTTGGAGATGGTCTTAGGAGTAGACTGCTCCGTATGCAAAGAAAGGAGATGGTTGTAGTCGATATTGTGTACAATATTTACAGGTACATGAATCATTTTATTTTGTTTTGGAAGGATTTCTACACCGCCTCCTGTGCAAAATATATAAATATCTGGCAAAACATACCCTAGATGATGATATAATGCAAAAAACCGCGGTTCAACCGATATCAGAAGGCGAAAGGAGCGAATTTTTGTCAAAGTTTGAAAATACCTCAATGTATGCAAGGGCAGAGGTGGAAAATACGCGCAAGATTGCGAAAAGATCCGACAGCAAAGGGATAAAAGACGGCCTGGAGCAGATGGAGAGGCTCACCGGCACGGAAGCTACGCGCAAGCTCATGCTTCTTGTAAAAGGCACGTTCTCGGAAACGGCAGCGCCTGCACAGAGCTACCATATATTCCACGGCGTCATAGACATCGCCAAGAATACCATAAAGGGCAGCGGCGACATCGACGGGATAGAGAACCTGAAGTCGTTTATGGAAACCGTCGGGTTCGTTAAGCCCTCAAGGGAAAAGCAGGATATTGTCCACAGCGCGGAAAGGGTAATAGACGAAGTATCAAGATCGGAGAGCTATGATGGCGCTTCAAACAAGGTCCTCGGGGCAATAACCAAGACCCTGGATGAATACCTGCTCAACGGAAAGGAATCGGAGGCAATAAAGATGATGTTACTGATGCCCGAGATAGCAAGGGCAGTAAAAGGGGACGCTACGGCCATAGGCGACGTGCTAGCGGCATTCAGCGGCAACAACAAGCGCGATCTGTACAAGAACGAATTGGTGCACATAGGCGTGGATCAATTGCGCTCAGGCTAGCTCAGGGTGGATTTCAGCGTATTCCATACCTGCTTTATCCCGAGCTTCGATTCGCCATACTTCCTTTCATGGAAGGTGCCAAACGGCACCTCGTCAATCCTTGCATCTTTTCCTATTACCCTGAGCGTGTCAAGCAGCACCTTGTATCCGCTTCCCACATACTCGCTTCTGTTGTTTCTTATCAGCGTCTTGAACAATGCAGTCCTTATCCCGAAGAATCCTGACATCATGTCGCTGCATGTAGGCCTTCCCGCAAGCTTGAATGCGCTGTAAACGAAGGAATTCATGCACATTGATATGATCCTCCTCTGGATTCCCCAGTTCCTCACCGTCGTCCTTACCCCTATCACAAGGTCGTTGCCGTCAAGGGCCTTTGCTATCTCTCCGACTTTCTGGAAAGGGTGCTGTAAATCCCCGTCCATGACCACTGTCTTTGCGGTATTCACGCGCGTTGCCGCATCTATAACGCTTGAGGTGAGCCCATGATCGCGATTCCCGCTCCTGTCGAGCAGCTTTATGTTGCTATTGCCCCTTGAAAGCCTTGTCACCGCTTCCTGCGTACCGTCACTTGAGCCGTCGTCTGCAACCATTATCCTGACATCTTTGTATCTCCTTGTTAGAAGGTCTATCAGCCTTGGTATGTTCTTGGCTTCGTTGAGGGTTGGTATTATGACAGTGAGATCAGAGAAATTCTTCTTCATCGAATCCGATTAGTATTTTAGTCCAGTTTTGAATTCTTTACCATTTTGTCGAGCAGCTCCTTCATCTTTGATATGTTCTTTGCGTCGTTGATTAGCCCCTTGTTCTCCTTGGAGACATGGCTGAACATGGCACTCCTCTCCTTCGTTGCAAGCTTTATCGCGTATAGCCCCTCCTTGATGTATGCGACGGTCAGGTTTATGTCTATCTTGCCCCTCCTCTGTATCTCCCCTGCAGGGGTTTCGCCCTCGGGGAGCGCCTCCTCGAACCTCTTGAGGTAATCCTGCCCGTTCAACTTCTCAAGCTCCTTTCGCGTAACAGTCCAGACAACGGAAAGGTGCACGCTCTCGCCGCCGCTGCTCTTGCTAAGCGTTATGCCGCTGCCAGAAAGCCTCCTTTCAAGCGCCTCCAGCGCATCCTTCTTTTTCTCCATTCAACCTACCATTATGCATTTGCTTTTCATCTTATTATTTCTTTCAGGCTGCCTATGATCTTCCCGTCTGTGTCATTCTTTACCTCATGCGCCAGCTTTTCCACAAGGATGTGGTACGGCTGCGCGTCTATCAGCTCCTTCGTGGTCCTGTTCAGGTCGAAGCCGTTTGCCGCATAGAGCAGCGCAGGTATCGCAATGCCCATTCCGTACTTGTTTGACTTGTCCCTGTCGTAATCCTTGGCCATGGCATTGTATAGGGAATCAGCAGGGTTCTTTGACCTGTCGCCAAGGGCTCCGTATATATTTTCAATCCATCCGCCAAGCTTTTCCATGCTTGCCCTGCTCTCCCCTTCCTTATGGTGGAAGAATGAGTTGGCGTACACGTCCAGGCTCTTCAGAAGGAAATCCTTGTTGAGGTATTCCTTTCCCAACCTGCTTGCTGAGTATACCTCCTGGAAGAAGCACGCGCTGCCTTCGGCTATCGTGCTGCTGATTATCCCGTAATTCTTGTAAACGCCCTCCCCTTCGGCGTTTGTCCCTGTCTCGTTCTTGCCGTCTTCGGAATAAGTCAGGTACGGCGCGTTCAGCTTCCTGTACTGGAGGCTGTGGGTGAGCTCGTGCACTATTGTCGTTGCAGTTGATACGCTGTTGAACGTTGCCGCGCTTATGAACACCTCGTCCTTGATTGGAAGGTAATGGCCGTATTTCTCCTCCTTCAGCGCTATTATCCTAGCTTCCGGCCTGCTTCCTGTGTATTTCTCGAAGAAGCTGTCGAACTCCTCGCGCCTTTTATATCCCATCATTATCACTTCGGCGCAACCAACTACCTCGTCCTTGCCGTAACGAGGGCTCATGAATATGCCATCCTTTCCATGGAAAGAAGAATTCCTGTAATTGCCGTCATAGACCATGGAGAATACGTTTCTTGATATGAGCTCCTCGCTGCCCGTTGCCTTCCGTATCGCGTTTGCCGATGTTTTTACCATTTCCACAAAATCCTTGTCGGAGAATATGTCGGAAAGGTTCCTGAACGTGCCTTCCATCGCGTTGCGCCTGAAGCCTATGTCCTTGATCTTCAATCGGTGGTGCTCTTCCATCTCCTTGGCCATGCGGTATATGGCGTATGATACTCCGTACATCGCATGGGGTATGTCATTGTAATTGTCCAGGGCCTTGACTGTCTTTCTCTTTGCGCCGCTGCTTATAATCCCTTCGCTGCGCAGTCCATCCATGTAATAGATGAGCTCCCTGTTTCCCTCCCTGCCTTCAAACCTGTCAGCAGTTCCGAGGCCGAGCTTCTGCAGCGCCCTCTTCCTGAGTGTGAGGCGCAGCTCCTCCTTTCCGGAATTTCCAATGCCCTTTTGGACCTCCTTTTCCATCCCTTCACTCTATAGCAGATAATCTGCTGTGCCAGTAATATTTATTCATTCTCTTTGGGGAAATGGGCTTGTCAGGGTATCTGCGCCGCTATTGCCGAAAGCGCCTCCTCGCCCGCACTTGGATCCCCTGCGCTCATGAGCACGACCTCGTCCTGCTTCACCCCCATTATCTCCTTTATGAACAGGTCCTGCTCCTTGTTTATCAGGCTCTTCTCGCTGTTGAAATATATGAGCGTATTGCGCCTCTCCTCGTTGAGCTGCCTTTTTACTGTGCCTATCGCCTTTTTGGACTCCCTGTCTATCTTTATCGCTAGGACCCTGCCTCCGGACCTTATTATGTTGTATATGGAAGGCGCATCGGTATTGACGAACGCGCTTGTAACGTCATGTATCGTCCTGTTGCTGGCAGTGCCCTTGGAGAGGTAAGTTCCACCCTTCCTGTCGAATTTCTGCATCAGCAGCCCTACGGATACGAGGACCGCTATCGCTATGTAATAGAAGTATATCCGCTCGCCGAGCATGATCCACGAGAAAAGGAAGGTTATGAACGGCGACAGGAAATACGCGTTTGTTACGAGCGTAGTCTTTATCATGCGCAGCGCCCCGTAGTACATGAGGCCAACGAATACGTTGTATATCGCGCCTACGTAGAGTATCGCCAGCAGGGCGCTGGCATTTACGGGCTGGAAAGGCGCCTTTACCGCGAAGAAAAGCGCTGCGAAGAACACGAATGTCGCGAGGCTGAATATGAAAACAGCTATCTCCATGTCGAAGGAGTACTTCTTTATCGCAACGCTGACAAAGGCGGATGAAAGCGCTATCAGCGCGACGAATCCTATGATAGCTGTGTTTGCGCCTCCCAATGCGGTTATGCTGCCACCTGTTATTGCTATGTAGAGGCCCGCAAAACCTAGCAGCAAGGCGATTATCTGGAGCTTGCTCACGCGCTCCTTGAGTATTATCGGAAGGAATATGAGCATGAGGAGCGGCGATATCCTGTAAACGACAGTAGCAAGTGAGGAGCTTATGAATTTCTCGGAATAAGCAAGGCCGTATTCCAGCATTCCGTAATTGAGGAGCCCAAGGAAGGCTATAAATGCGAATTCCTTGACGTTCCTCATGCTGCCGATGAGCCTGCCCGTTTTCCTCCTGAAGAGCACGAACATGAACGATACCGGTAGCGACACGAGGAACGTGAGCATGAGGTACTCGTATATGTTTATGTTCTGCGTCGCTATCTTGAGCATTACAGGTACAAGTGCGCCCAGCACCAGCGCAAGCACAAGATAAACGTTAGCCACATGCTTTATCTTCATTTTCCCCACTGCATTGTAATAGTAAGAATTGTCGCGAATGGCTATTAAAGGTTAACTTATTGTAAAAATTATTGGCAATTGTTTGTTGTTTTGATACCCTATAAGGTTGGCAAATCACCGGCAGCAGCTAAAAGAAAAAAGAAAGAGAACGCAGCTGCACAATGCAGCTGCAAGCAGAAAAAGTTCAGGCTATGCTAAGGCTTGCCTGTATGCTCGCAAATACCCTAGACAATTCTACTTCTATCTGTGCAATGATGCCGGCATTTGCACTGGCTTGTGCGTTGGCAGAGGTTTCCGCGCCTGACTGCGGGCTGGTGTTAGCGCTGTAGCCCGCATTCGCGCTCTGCTGTGCCATAGCCGTTGCATTTGCGTTTGCACCCCCATTCATGTTTCCACCCAGGTCAACTACGGTGCCTGCAACCATTCCAACAGTGGAATTGCCCTGAATATCAGATGTGGCGTTTGCGTTTGCAGATTGCTGCGTTGCCGCAGATGCATTCGCGCTCTGCTGCGATGCCGAATACGTAGCTGCATTCGCATGCGAGCCGGAACCAACGCTCATCTGCGTGTTGAGGTTTGTACCAAAGCTCAGCGTGGATGTTGCAAGAGCCATCGAAACGAAGGCTATCAGCACACCCAAGGCCGATATCGTTGCTATTTTCCCGTTCATGTTAACCACACTAACATCTGGTCATCAAGGCTTAAATACCGTTATAAAATCTTTAGGTTTTCATTTCGGTTTTCAGAATGCAGTAAAGATCCAAATATGCGCAATTCTATTTACGTTTTTGCAGCACAAGCGCTCGGGAAAAAATGCGAAACTAAGAATGCCGAAGAAATAAGGAGTTTCAATTCTCATTAAATATCCTGAAATTATTGTCATTATGGTAAGCATATTTAAAGGTTCCCTGACAAGCAATACCATGGATGGCGGGGGTATCAGGAGCGAGTTCAACGACAGGTACAGCGTAACCGCAAGGAAGATGGTCAGAATAGTCTCTGCAAATTCAAGGGCAAAAATTACTGAAATAGCTAACATGCTCAAGATATCAAGGAGGACCGCGGCATTGAAACTCTCGGGCATGGAGAAGGAGCTCAAGATCCACTACATACTGGAACTGAATGAGGAGAAGCTGGGGCTAAACAGGCCTCACCTCATACTTGTGAAGTTCAAGGCAAAGCCAGATTATGCAAAGGTTGCGGCCCTTCTCAACAAGTCGCACATACCGCAGGTCGCCGCATCGGTAAAGGGCACGTACGACATGCTGATATATGCGAATGCGCTTTCGGGTACGGAATACGCGCATTGGGACAAGAAGATGCAAACGCTGCTTGCGCCTTACAAGGTCGAATGGCACAGCTCAGAAGTAGTGCACAGGCAGCTTGGATTCTTCCCTCTCAGGAACGAGATAATAGAAAAGGCTAACATAAAGGAGAAGTACAAGAAGATACTGCGCATACTGAACAGCAACTCAAGGATAAGCTTCCAGGAGCTCGCGAAGGAATTGGACATGAACGTGAACACCGCGGTGTACAACTTCAACAACATAATGCGAATGGGCTACATAAAGTCGTTCACAATATCGATAGAGCCGCCGAAGAGCATATCATTCATGACGTTCTTCAGCAAGTACATACCTGCAGAGGGCTATGAGGATGCGTCCGCAAAGGCGAGGAAGGCATTCACCAGCGACGACGAGAATTCGCTCATAAGCAGGTACATAATAACAGCGCCGCTAATAGGCAGCTACGACTTCTTCACCCTTGGTGCATTCGACAGCTTCAGCATAGGCTACAGGGAGGACGTGCTTCATCACAAGGACCTGTTCAGGAAGTTCGGCATAACGATGCTTTACGGGGAGATAGACAGAATACTGATTGGAAGGCTCCCCATAAGGAGCATGGACACGAAAAGCGAGTACAAGACCCTGGTATGGAGCACCGATTGATCGGTTTTGTGACTGCGTTTCTGCTTTTTATAAAAATAAGAATCAGAGGGAAAAACGGCACCACAAAACTTTTATTCCGCTAATCGCAAAAAAGCAAAACTTTAAATATTATATAGATTCCAAGTAGATACTGAAGTCTAGCGGTTTCGTACACAGCTTTTTATATGAGTGTTTGCGTTGCCGTCTGGAAGTCATATTTAGCGGGGGTAAAATGAATAGTGTTAGGAGTTATTTGCTAATAATAGCGCTCGGTGCGCTTTTCCTTGTAGGATTTTCTCATGTTACAAATGCGCTTACTGCTCAACTGCAGGCCTGCGCAGGCTCAACTAGCTGCACGAATTTCGTAAGCACCAATTCTACAGCAAGCTGGTACATAGACCAAGGCCAGGCAATTAGCTTCAAAGGAATTGCTACAGGCGGAAGTAACGGGTGCTATGGCAATGCTACAGAAAATTACGAGCAATGGAGCTCTTGCCCGCCAACAGGCGTCTACTATAACATTGGCAAATACTTCTTCACCTACACGATAGGTGGTCCACTGTCATACCCATCGGCTTATTGCCCAGGTGGTACATACTACTATAATGCATTTTGGGGATCTCCTTCAGTGAGTGGCAATCCAAACATCCCATGGTCGGATTCTCCGATGCCTGTATTTTATGCAAATAAAGACGGCAATACTGGAATCTCCTTCACCGCAGGTTATGGCGGCAGCTTAGTATCATGCTATACAACTAAGCCCGGGGAGATAACTCCTGTATCTTTTGATGTCTTTGATGCAAGCAATCCTGTAGGAGACGAATATGTATCCTATAATGTAATTATAAACCCGACACTTACGGCACCTACCCTTACTGTATCCAATTCAGTTGTCGATGTTGGAACGCCGATATCATTTGATGTCAGTAATTGGATGAACGGGACATCTCCATACAAAGTTGAGATTGCCCAGACCCAGCCAACAGGCACAGACTCATGCGGCTCTCTTGCTGGGGCGTCATTCAGCACCACTCAGTCTACAAATGCTTTGGTGACTTATTCTGTACCTGGCTCGCAGATCAACACCCCCGGCACTTATTACTTCTGCGCTACTGTGACTGACAACTCATTGAGCCCTGAATCGAACACATCCACTCCTGTGAAGCTCGTGGTTAATCCGCCGCTTTCTGCATCGCTTAATGTTACCTCTTCAGTTACAATGGATGCGGGACAGACAATAACGCTTGTCGCAACACCTTCCGGTGGAAGCGGCAACTACATATATTCCTGGCAGCAGGGCAGCAGCACTGATTGCCCAGGTTTCGCGGGCCAGAATCCCGGTGATTCCAACACATTTGTGTATTCGCCGACTAGCCAATCAAGCAGCGTTTGCGGGATAGAGGTCAACGTAAATGACGGATTTAATACCGTCCAGGAAAGCACAGGCTCTATAACAATAAACAAAGTACTCAGCGCACCAACAGTATCTCCTTCGCCGGTAAACATGGACAACGGGCAGACAATGACCCTTTCTTCCAACACGCAGGGAGGGACAGGATCCTATGGCCTTTACCTATGGGGATCAAGCTGTACTGGCGTATCATTAAGTACTGTATCTACACCTGCTTTGACATTCACCCCAACCGGCACCGGAGCATGCACTGCTGAAATAGAGGTCAATGACACAGGCACATCCACAGGTGTGGGACTTTTCC
The DNA here is from genome assembly GCA_028866575.1 of Candidatus Micrarchaeota archaeon. Classification (NCBI taxonomy): domain Archaea; kingdom Nanobdellati; phylum Microcaldota; species Microcaldota archaeon. Next base: position 8,350 of record JAGWHU010000006.1, read on the forward strand.
CATTGCAGGAGTCCAATACATCGGCACTTGATTCAATTACCATCAACACGGTCCTTACGGCGCCTTCGCAGCCTACCGTAACAAACACCATAATGGACCAGGGTGAAGACACCATAATTACTGCAACATTGCCAAGCAGCGGAACGCCGCCATACACATACAACTGGATGGTTTCAACCAATGGCGGAGGCAGTTTCTCTCCTGCAACTGCGCAGTGTGGAGCCACTGCAAGCGGAACCGCGCTTGCAGACGAGCAGGTAAGCTGCACATTCAAGACAAATACCCTTACTGCACCGCTTGGCGGATACTATTTCGAGCTCAAGATAAATGACAGTACAACTGCAGGGGCAACGCCGCCTGAAGTCAACACGTCGCCAAGGTCGACATTGATAACGCTAAACCAACCGCTAAAGCAACCATCTACTCCAACAGCGTCAAACTCTGTAATAGACCAGGGCCAAACCACCGTAATATCAACTTCCATACCAAACCCAGAGCTTGGTTCAGGAGGATATTCATACCAGTGGGTATATTCGCTTAACGGCGGAGCAAACATGATAGCACCTGTCTCTCTTTGCATCGTAAACTCAAGCGCATCGGTATCGCAGGGAGCCGCACTCAAATGCGTGTTCAACACCAACGTGCTGTCGCAGGATGGCGTGTATGAATTCTCGCTTAAGCTGAACGACACAGTGGCAACGACACCAACGTCAATACTCACCTCGCCAGTGCAAGTGAATCTCTACAAGCTTCCGAAGATAACCATAGCACCGAGCAACACCCTCACGGATTCGCTGCAGACTGAAACATATACCATATCCGCAACAAATGGTGCGGGCCCGTTTGATGTTGAGCTCTTCAACATAACCGGCTCAAAGAATCAGAATGCGAACGTAATGGTGGCTTCCGGAGGGACAAATGAGGTAAGCTTTACCGTAGCATCGCCTGTGAACGGCAATTCATTCACATTCAACGCTATTGCTACAGACAAGGGGACAATTAGCACGCCATTCGTATTCAGTTCATCGCCCAACACAATTTTCGTCAATAAAACGCTTACACAAGCATCCACGCCTACTGCAACAAACACCCTTGTGGACAAGGGCCAGATTACAGTGATTGCAAGCACTCTTCCGGCAACTGGCACATATCCGTATTCGTACCAGTGGCTTGTTTCGTACAACGGCGGCTCGTATGCAGCTGCGTCTTCAACAGAATGCGCAACCCCATCGGGGGCAAGCCAGCCGAAATTAACATCGGAATCATGCATATTCTCGACAAACCAGCTTACCCAAACTGGTTATTACGATTTCGAGCTGCAGATAACTGACAGCGCATCAACCGCTGCAAGCACGACATCCGCACCTGTAACAGTGCATGTGAACTCCACGCTTACGGCATCATCGTCTCCGCTCTCTGTGACCAACACTGTCATAGATCAGGGGCAGACAACTGTATTGTCTACAACACTTCCAGCAACTGGAACCTACGGATACAATTGGCAGTGGCTGGTATGGCCAGAGAACGTAGTGGGATATTACGGCTATGTTCCTGCGAACCAGGTCTTTGGGTCAAACGTTGTATGCGCAGTCCCTAGCGGGTCTACAGGTGCAACAGGCATCATGGTCAACGGAGTACTCACGTGCAAGTTCACCACATCGAACAGCACGGTAGGTTCAACCCCTGTGGGGCTGTATTCATTCAGATTGCAGGTGACTGACAGCGCAACCACTAACGAAGTGACTAACACATCAATATCAACGATTACAGTTAACAGGCAGGCTATGCCTACAGTGGGCCTGCCTACAAACACGCTCATGGACCAGGGACAGGCAACAGTGATAAGCAGCACCATGCAGCACAACGGGACGTATGCAGGATCATTCCCGTATTCGTACCAGTGGCTCTATGAGTACAACGGCATAGGCGGCTACACTGCTGCGCCTTCGTCCATATGCGCAACACCCTCTGGCAGTGGCCTATTGGCAAGCGGGGCAGTCTCATGCGTATTCAGCACGAACGCGATGACAGCAACAGGAAGCTACAACTTCGAATTGCAGCTGACTGACAGTGCAACAACCCAATTCACCAACGTTTCTGCACCTACTGCAACAATAGGGCTGAATGTCATTCCCGGCACGCATCTTCTGGTGTCATATCCAACTCAGATAGAGGCAAGCACAATCGATTCTGCCTCAGCCACAAGCACATCCAACATGCTTTCCGTATCAACCTCAAATACCTTGGTCGGATCGCCGCTTTACATATGTGCAGGCGCCGCAGGCAATAACGGGCTCATAAGCACTTCATGGGTTCCTGACGCAAACGATGCTGCCACATTCGGCTCAACATATCCTGGAGTATCATCCATTGGTCATCAAACTGGCAGCACATGCAGCTTCAGCACGGCCTCTACAGGTCCGGATCTTGCCGGTGCAGTTATCGGCCTAAGCAACCCAGGTCCGTATCAATTATACACGAGCGCGTCCCCATCTGGAACTAATACACAAACGCTAGACTACCATGTTACAAACACCCTGGGCTCATCCGTAGTCATAGCGGTAGGGTGCGGTTGGTACGGTTGCGGCGCCAATCCTGACGGCGGGAACATAATCATACCCAATGGCTGCACAATCATACAGAACGTAACTGGCGCTGATACCTATGAAACTGCGTTCCTTGCTCTGTGCACATCACAGAGCCCCGGCAACTATGCGGTTACTGCGAATCTGGATCTTGCAGGCGCAGCATCATTGGCGGCATATGTATTCAACGCCCCGATAACTGATAATGTCGTAGCCACGAACACGATAGTCCTTACAAACTCTATAATGTACGGGAACAGCGCAGTCACGAACGCACTGACGCTCAACGGAACTGGTCCGTTCAGCTTTGCGTGGCTCATAAACGGCGCAAACGCGTTGAATGCAACGATAAACACGATAAGCTCTTCCAACACCATGGCGCTGCCTGCAGTTGGCAACTACCTGGTAGATGTCAGTGCACTGGACCTTGGCACGACAACGCACGATCCGGTTGCAACATCAAGCAACACGATTATCGTGTACAGGAACACGACACTAAGTGCGACAGTCACATACTGCACGACACCACCGCCAGGGGGCGGCCGTACAACGTGCTCCAACACAAACCCCGGCACTGTCGGCTATTACGACACTGAAACGATAACCTTCAACGGAACCAAGACAATCGGCAACCAGAGCAGCTGGATACTTGAGGTTACCGGACCAGCGCAGAACTTCCCGTTCACATCCAATGTATTCTACGCGAATTCGGTGATTACGGTGCAGATAGGCCAGGGATACCCTGGCCTGTACACGTTCAAGTTCATGAATGGCAACGCTAACTACACCAACTTCACCACTACCTCAACGCTGGTCAAGGGATCCACTACAGGATCAGGCCCCACAACAGGAGGCAGCAGCTCCGGTAGTGGAAGCGGATCAGGCGGAGGCGGAGGAGGCAGCCCTGGAGGAGGCGGCGGAGCTCCATCAGGAGGCGGCGGAGGCAGCTCCTTCAAGCCTGTGGTTACAACGATGACCAACGGCTTCAACGTTGCCAACGTGTCGCAGCTCGCAACGTTCAACCTTACGCTGTGCGGAACAAGGCTTAACGTTACCGAGAACTTCATAACACCGACAACTGCGGGAATAACGGTAAACGGCAACAAGTACACCCTTTCGATAGGCCAGTCCGATCAGATAATCGGCCTCTCATCGGGATGCAACGTTGAGCTTAAGAACATAACATACATACCGATACTTCAGACGGCTTCGTTCCAGTTCTTCCAGAACACGCCGATATTGCTTAACAACGCAACGAACTCGTCCAACACGATAGGCCAGTTCAATGTCACGTTCGCAATATCCTCTACCGGAATATTCGGGGTAAGCGCAGGCAACTACACCACATTCGTCACCATAACAAACGTGACAACAGCGACGCCCAACGCGCCTTCCGGACTTGACAAGCTGTACGTGTTCAACATATCTGTAAGCAACTCGCTCAACGTGACGAGCCTGCAGCTGGAAACGACATACAACTGCACCCTGAGCAATGTGCAGCCGTACATACTCAAGAACGGAACCTGGGAGGCGATAACTCCATTCTCCATATCCAATTCAACAGGAGGGTGCGCAATCAGGTTCACTATACCTGCGGATCCCATAGTTGCGCTGATGCAGCAGACTCAGCAGCAGCCGCAGCTGAGGCCTACAGTCGCAACAACCACGATTCAGCAGGCAGTGGTGCAGGGCCCAGGCGCACAATCAGGCCCGTCCAAGTCGTCAAAGGGTGCGATGGCCGCGGTGGTCGTGTTCATCGGCGTAGTCGGCCTTGCTGCAGGAATTGTGGCGATGTCGCGCGGCAGGAGGCGCAGGAAATTCGGCAAGGGAAGGAGATTCAGGTAAATGATGACAAAGGGATTTGATCTTCAAATCCCTGCTTTTTCTTGTTTGGCTTCAGGAACTTATTTCGGGATAAAAAAAAACGCTATCCGAACGTATAGCTTTTTATATGTTTACAGGTTTCTAGTATTATATTGCAACTACTGCAGTACCAATAATTGCAAACCCGGGGTATGATGAAAGCCAACCGAATCGCGCTAGCAATCCTGACAATGGCCGTATTTGTCCTTTCTTCCGCGATTCCTGTCCAGGCGCATTCTAATCCTACTGCCTTGGCATACAATCCGGCAACAAATACCCTGTACGTGGCGGATGGCTCATCAGGCAGCGTAAGCGTGGTCAACTGGGTTACCAATACGGTGACCAACATAATAATCGTCGGTCCTTCCCCATCATCGATAGCGATAAACCCCTCAAACACACTTGCATACGTTGCAAACGGCGGCACAAACACCATATCCGTAGTCTCGCTTGCGACCAACACCGTTGTCAATACGATAAACAACGCCTACAAACCCAGGGCGATAGCAATAAGTCCCGACGGAACCCTTGCATACGTGACTGAAACTGGCAACGATGTAGTCAGCGTGGTTAACCTAGCATCAAACAGCATTGTAAACTCCATATCATTGGGATATGCGTGCTCCGGCATGACAATAGGCGGGATAGCCTTCCTTCCCTCAGGGGCCGAGGCGCTCACAGTTGCGAGCTGCGGCAACGGAAGCGGATCCGCAAACGCGATGCTAATAGACGTTGCATCAAACACCGTGACCAACACGATAGCATTGCATTCAAACGACAACCCCTATGGCGTATCAATCAATCCAGCCGGAACAATTGCATACATCGCCGTTGCGTACAATGACGGATTTGACGTGATAAACATACCTGCAAACCATCTTTATACCAATACTAACACGGGTCCCTGGCCGCAGGCAATAGCATTCAACCCGAGCGGCACATTGGCTTACGAGTTGGCAAGCACATTGACTTCCGGAGCCGGAAACGTTGAGGTCATAAACGCTGCGACCAACAGCGTCATAAATACGATTGGCGTAGGCACGCAGAGCAGCGGCGATACAGTTCCAGGAAGTTTGGCATTCACTCCGGACAACCTGTTCGGCTTCGCTACAAACTTCGGCGACGGCAGTGTCAGCGTGGTAAACGTCATGTCCAACAGCATAGTCAATACGATCTTCATACCAAAAGGCACGATAAGCGACGCGATATCAATCAACCCGCAGACGCCTATACTGCAGGCAGGCAGCAGCTTCACGGTCACGCATTCAACCTCTGGGGGACTGCAGCCTTATACGTATGGCTGGTTCCTCGGAAATGTTGTAGGCGGCTTCGACCAGCTGCAGTTCTCCCTTGTAGCTCCGTTCCGCATGCCCACTCCGCCGCCGCCCAACACGCTGCCCACGCCGATGCTCTACTACCAGAATCCCGGCAACACTATGACAATAACGCCGTACATATGGAACGGCGTGGCATTCAACGCCGTGCAAACTGCAAACGCGCTTGCCATAGTGGGAGGGAACGAGTCGAGGCTTCCTGCATTTCTCCCGAACCTGTTTACCGTAACGAGCATGCTTGCGAACACATTCACCATAAGGCTTCCTGGCGGTGCGATTGCCCCTGTCCAGAACCCGTCATCCCAGCTCATCTATGACCTTGACACATATTCGCTAGTGCAGACCAACACCCTTAACGTGAACACCGTGCTGAACTCCAACAGCCCCGTAATCGTGAACGCGATAGCAAACGGCGTCGTAGGCCTTAACGTCACGCTCACCAACCTTGGCATAAGCGGCAAGTACGTAAGCGCAAACACACCTCCCATGGGCATATCCGTTACCGGATGGTCCTCCAGCGGCGGCTCAGCATATCTTGTGCATGTGTTCTTCACTGCAAACTCCCTGCCAAGTGCCCACAATACTATACGTTTGCAGATGCAGGGCGGCGGAGGCTTCAACCCATTGCTCTACAATGTCACCAGCATATCCGTATTCGGACCGCTGCCGCCAGCGCCCGGCGTGGAGGTGCAGATATACGATTCGGTGAACCAGCCTGCACCTTCCAACACCGCAAACGACCTGCTGCTTGCCACGTACTCATACAACGGGCCCACTCTGATATACAATACTACGCAGCCCTTCTTCGGCGACATTCCCGGTACTGGCAATGTAGTTTACTACCTAGGCGAGAACGACATACCCGTCAATTTCGTGCTCACCTCAAACTCCTCTCTTTCAGGCAACATCCCTACTAACTCCGTGCCGTATTTCACATACAACGTACCGGAGATAACAAGCGTGCCTACCAACGTGCCAAACACGTACATGCTGGTTAACCTCACGAACCAGACTATGTTCGGGGCGATGCCGGTATACAGCTTCGTGAAGTCGATGTCCAGGTCCAACCCTGTATTCAACCTTGTATATGTGAACTCATCCGGTACAGGAATAAGGGAGATGTCAAGCAACGTGACCCTCCGCGGCAGCGGGATAGGCCCGATAAACCCCATGCTCATATCCTATTACATGGCGACTAACGTCGTGGCGTATAATTCAATCCCGTTCAGCACATCTAACTCGTACGTATTCAACTCCAACATACTCAAAGTGGGACCCAACCTCATAAAGATGCAGATATCGGACAGCGTGCCGCGCACAAAGACGGTATATGCTGGAGGGGTCATATTCCCGCAACTGCAGCCGGCGCAGGAAAGCATAACCAACAGCTCAATCAAGGTCGGCGGTACGACATTCATAACTATAACGATGAAGGGAGGCCAGCCGCCGTTCACAGGCTACTGGAGCATGTTCCCGCCCAGCGTATCCAGCATTCAGGGCAACACCTTCATGCTTACGCTTCCGACAAACCAGATAACCCTTCTCGTGAACGTCACATCATCCAATACAATACTGCTTACGCCGACATTGGGCACCAACACAACCGTAGGCGGCGGAAGGAACAACTCGATGCTGCTCTACATACTCAACCATGACGCATACCTGCAGTTCCCGTCCTTCGGGGGCTCAAGCCAGCCGCCGCTGCTCATGGCGTCGGGCCTGGCCAACAGCACCATATACGGGCTGTGGAGCGCGAACAGCACAGTCAACAACAGCGACCCGGGGGAGCAGTTCTCTATAAAATCAAACACCACTGTAACCACTACGATACCGTATAGTGGATCATCCACTACCGGCGGAGCGGTTTCCGGAGGCGGAGGGGGCGGCCCCGGCGGAGGCGGCAGCACATCTAAGCCCGTGGTAACAAAGACCGGCAGCGGATACAATGTGACCAACATCGCAAAGCTTGACTCCTTCAACTTTACACTCAACGGCGTCATATTCAACGTAACGGACAACTACATAAACCCGAATTCAACAGGCATAACCGTAAACGGCAACACCTATCTGCTGCAGCTCAACGATACCGTAAGCCTTGGCGGCTCTGCGGCCAAATACTATGCAAGGCTGTTCAGCGTGCTCTATGTACCCATACAGCACGCAGTAGGGATATTGTTCTATTCCAATTCTACCAATTCGTCCCCAGCGACATCGGGATCGTCAAGGCTGGTAAGCCTCAACGGATCGATAATGTTCAACGGAAGCGCAAACCTCTCGGAGCATTCGCCTCTATACATAAACTTCACCTCATCAGGCCTGCTCCTGCAGGTGCGCTCAGGCTCATCTTCAAACTTCAGCGCCAACATAATGATAACGAACGTGACCAACTCATCATCGCTTCCAGTGCTTGCAGGGAAGGAGCGCCTGCTCGCCCTCAACATAAGCGTAGCGCCTCCGGAGAACGTGACGCTAAACCTTACTGTTAAGTACAACTGCAGCATAGGCTCAAGCTACATAGCCCCCTACATCGTCTCAAACAGCATCTGGGAGCCGATAAACTCATTTACTGTCGATTCAAGCGCGTGCAGCATGTCCTTCTCACTGCCGGCCGATCCTGTTGTTGCCCTCTATTCGTCGCAGCATGCGAATACCACAACAATTGCGGCTACAACCGCATCCTCGCTGCCCAGCACCACTACGATACGGCAGGCACCGCAGCGCGGGAGCGGCCACGACATTGCCTATGCTGCGATAGCCGTTGTAATAATACTGCTCGTGCTGATATATGCGTATTCAAGGCGGCGCAAGTGACATTCTTGTGCCAACGCTTCCATAAAAAGCGCCGATACCTGACTGTATTCCATAAATGCCAATATACGCAAGATATTTAAAGTTTGTCAAGGATATATAACCAGAAGTAGGTGCTCAAATGAGGATCAGTGAAATATACAGCATGGATGTATATGCGGACAACGGCCAGTACCTCGGCGAGGTACAGGATGCGATAGTGGACCTGGAAAGGGGAGAGGTAAGCAGATTGCTAATGGAGCAGTGGAGGAACATAGACAAGGCTGAGATGAGGAAGTCACTGCAGAACAAGAGCGTGCTTTTCAAGAATGTCAGGAACATAGGGGACGTGGTGCTTGTTACGGCGCCGAACAGCGGCTCTGCGCAGCAGAACGAGAGCTCAAGCGCCGAGATGTCCGACCTGATGTCAAGGAGATAACTAGCTGTTGCTAGTTCTTCTTTTCTTTTGCGGAAAGAAGCAGGTTGAAGTTTCACAGATGATTAATTTTGCCAAGAGCTAAATCTTAGGTGCTAGTATGGGAAAGTTTCCAATAGCTGACGCGGAAATAACTAAAATATGGATATGCAAGCGGTGCAAGGCCAGGAACCGCGCCGGCGCCGAAAAATGCAGGAAGTGCGGAAGCAAGTACCTCAGGCCGAAGAAGAAGACCATAAAGGCGAAGAAGGCAAGCGGTTGACGCTTATAGGTGAACACAATGGAAGGTCTTACACCAATAGAGCAGGCAGTGCTATCTGCAATGAAGGAGCTTGGAGCCACTAAGGACAGCGTTATAAAGACCGCTGACGACATAACCAAGAAATCCAGCAGGCCGAAGGGGCTTGTGACGAACGCGCTCGTGGCGCTTGCGCAGAAGGGCGTTATAAAGCGCGTCGCAAGGGAAAAGGCCGCAGGCTACTACATAGTCAAGGTGTCATGAATTGGACGAGGCAGAGGAGTATATAGACTTCATGGCAAAGTACAGGGACTGGATATCGATAAAGCGGCTCGGCATAAGGGAGAACACAAAACCCGAGGAGGTGGTGCACCACCTTGCTGCGATACGCTCCACGATAGACAGCAAGAGCTATCCGCTGCTGAAGGTAAACACCTCGATGCTAGACCAGTATGCAAGCAAGCTGTCCGCAAACTCAAGGAGGAGCTACAGCTCCCTCTCAAGCGCCATAGCGGCGCTGGACAACCCCGAGACAAAAAAGGTGCTTGCAGAATCCTGCTCGAAGGAGCTTGCGCCAATTGCGGAGACATACCTGCTTGGCAGGCTCATAACGGACATGGGCTTCGACACCAGCATAAACCAGAGGCTGATGTCCAAGATATATCCTGACCTGAAGCCGCCCAAGGCTCCCGGGAGGAAGGGCAAAAAGTCAGAGGAATAGGCCCTAGCCTGGCATCGGGTCAGACCTGGTGCTGATTATCTGCATCTAGTTCCTGTCAACTATCTTCCTTATCTCCATTACTATCTCCGCCGCGTCCTTTTCAGGTATTGCGAGTATGCTCTTCTCCAGATGCCCGAGATAGCTGCTCACTATGAAGTTGCTCCTGAGCTTGTACCTCCTCACTACCATGTTCATAAGCGACAGAAGCTTCCTCTTGCTGTTCATTATTTTCTGCCTTGTCCTCATTTTATCATCTGTAGCATTATGCAACTCAAAATTATTAATTCTAGTGCGCTAATTCTTGTCGCGCCTTACAGGAACAGGCCCATGCCCCGTCGCATGCGTCAGCTGAAACAAGGATATGCCGTCAGGCCTTGACCGCAATGTTCCATGCGGTTATGTCCTTCTTGTTGCCTATGCCGTAGGTCCTTGCCTTCTCGACATCCACGCCGTTCTTCGCCGCTATCCTTTCTACTGCCTTGTACATCATGTAGCCTCCGCTCCCTATTATGCCTGCGGTGCCTGCCCTCACTATCGGGTTGCCGGAAGAGTCCTTCCACGCGTCCCTTATTGCCATCTTCGCGAGGTGCCTGTACGAGGAAACATACACAGCAAGCATCGACTGGCTCAGCGTTGCGTCTATGTTCTTTGACTTTATCCTTCCAAGCGGCACGTTGAGCAGCGGGTTTACTGTGAATTCGAACGGCCTTCCGTCAGAGACGGAGTTGCTGAGCCTGTTTATAAGCGCGACCGTGTCCCAGTTGTCCTCGTCAGTCTCGTCGGTCTGGCCCACCTGCACGGTGAATGCCGGCCTCCAGTAGTATTTGTTGAGGTTGTGCACCCCGTTCCACACTATTTCCTGCCAGGTGCCGTCCTTGCCTATGCTCAGCGGCAGCGTCTTCGCAGGCATGTGCTTGAGCGCCAGCTTGTCGCTGCCAGTCTCAAGGCCGACCTGTATGCCTATGTAGTTGTTGGGTCCTGCCCTCATTATCTTCGAAAGCTTCTCTATGAGCCCAGGATAGGCCGCAGGTATGGATATCCTGCCGTGCGTGGGGTTCGACCTTTCCACGCCCTTTATAGCCATTATCGCGGTGAACACCTCCACGAGCGCATCCTCGTTGGGCACGTATCTGGGGAGGTGCTTGTAGGCGAATATCTCGTCGGAATGCAGCCATGCGAGGGAGCTGCCCCCCTTCTCCACGTTCACCTTTATCTCCTTGACCATCTTCTCAATAGGATAGTATCTCAATTCCCTGAGCGTCACCTCGCAGAAGTCGCAGCCTATGCCGCATCCCCTCATCGATTCCGTGAGCCCCTTTGTAGATGGGTTGACTATGTCAGGGATTGTATCTAGCGAGGGGAAGGTCTTGAGCCCCTTGCCCCTTGAGAGGAACCTCGGATCCTCCTTTACTGTTCTCCTGAAGCTGTCGTCGTACGTGACGTAGCTGTGCGCGAACATGTTGCTGTCTATGTTGTTGCTGGCTATCTGCCCGAAGAGCTCGGGAACGACGTCGTCGGTTTCCCCCTGGAAGAGATAGTCGATCCTGTGCCTCTCTATCTCCTCCGGCATGAGCATGTATTCCCATACGCCTGGGCCCCCCACGAGCAGCTTGGCCTTCCTGTTTTCCCTGAGCCTGTTGACCTTGAATATGAGGTTCTCCCAGTCCTGCCTTACAAATGCCATGACCTCGTGGCCCTTCCTGTACGACTCGAAAAGCGCGTAGAATGACATTGTCGTAGGGCCGAGGCCGAACGGGTCCATAGTGTTTATGCCTATAACTTCAGTGTCCTCCTTTATGAAGTTCTCCATGTAATCCGGGTGCGCCACGACTACGTCAGCAGCGCTGTTCCTGCCAAGCAGTGCCGCCTCCACCTTCCTGAGGCCGTAAGGCGCGTACATCAGCCTTCCGTTGTCGACCGGCGGCGACACCCTGCCCTTGAGGAATGTGTATATCCTGTCAGGCATTGAGTATACCGGGGCGCATGGCAGGAAATCAAGAAGCGGGAAATTCCTATAATCGTAAATCAGCGTATCGTCTGAAAGGAGTACGTATTTAGCCAACCCACACACCTGTTATATACAAGTAAAATTAACAGTCCTTTAATACTTAAATTGCTGAAAAACGTATTTAAGCCTTTTCTAATGGTTCTGTTTATGTGATTTCTTTAGTTGCATTCCAAAAATATGGCATTATGCGTTGACTGCACAGAATCAGGCACGCCTCATCAGTTTCATGCGCATCCTGCGCCTGATATCTGTATCCTCAGGGTCATCGTCCTCTATCACATCCACCATGTCCAGGAGCAGCAGCGCGGAATAATCACTTGCCCAGTTGGATGTTGTCCTTAGCAGCGGTGCATTTTTGCCTGAGGGGATGCCTGTTGAAGGTTGCCCCTGGGTTTTGGATTTAGCAGGCATGGCCTATCGATAGAATGAATGCAGCTACATATAAATAGCTATCCTTCAGCCCTTCAGCAGCCTGCCTATGAGCTTGCCCTGCGTGCCGGGATCGTCATCAAACGACCTGACGAGCTTCGCCATCTCCTCCCCGTGCAGCTTCCCTATCTGCGATATAGCCTCGTTGAGCCTCTCAGCTTCCTGCTCGCTGCCCGTCTTCGCCTTCCTGGCCTTGCTTAGCAGGCTGCTGTCCCTCCATCTCGTTGCTATCCTCTCTATTATGTCCGCCACGCTCTCGCCCTTCGAGTCCCTGAGCAGCGCAACTCCTTGCGTGTCTATTATCCTGTCAAGCGACCGCTCGTTAATCCTCTCGTCGCCCTTCTCAGCAAGCGACACTATGAGGTGCGCTACGGTGAACCTGCTGTCAAGTATTATGTCGTTCTTTATCCTGTGCTGCTCGCCGCCGTACATCGTCTGCATGCGCATTATGTCCTGCCTGCCTATTATCCTGTCTATCACGTCGGCTTTCCCGTTCAGCACGAAGCTCACCACTAGCGGCATGTCGCCGTCGCTAAGAGAGAGCAGGTCCATCCTGCCCATTATCCTTTCCTGCACGTAGCGCGTCACATCCGTTATCCTAGGGTTGTCTATCACGCTCGCATCAGCTGTCACGTACCTGCCTAGCTCGTAATACAGCTTGTTGCCGTACTGGCTCTGCATCGCGTCCATCTTCCTCGGGCTCAGCGAATCTATGGCGTTGCCTATCTCCTCCTTCGAGGGCGGCCTCCCTATCTGCGAGTACTGGTAGTCGAAGTTTATTATGCGCAATATGTCCTGTGCGCTCAGCTCCTTGGCTGGCATGTCCTTGTTCTGGCCTGGAAACAGCATGAGAAACACCGAATATATCTCCTATTCAATGTATAAATATTTATCCTGTGGTTTCGGTTTTTCCTCTGCAAAACAAGGGCAGAACCTGATTTATGCGCCAATCAGAAGCTGGACTGCACAACGTGCTGCTTGGTGCTGTCCATCTTTGCCTCGAAGTCCGATACCGAGTACTTGAATTCCTCGTTGCTGCCTATGGTGCCCCTTGCCTTGAGGACCTCCCTTGCGAGGATATAGTACACGAAAGCCAGGGATCTCCTTCCCCTGTTGTTCACAGGTATGATTAGGTCTATGAACTTCGTGGAGTTGTCGGTGTCGCTCAGCGCGAGTATCGGCACGTTGACCTTGCTGGCCTCCTTTATCGCCTGCTTCTCGTTGCGCGAGTCGCTTATGATTATCAGCATCGGCTCCATGAAGCCCTCCCTGTTCGGGTTGGTGAATATCCCAGGGGTTACCCTACCCTTTATGAACTTCGCCTCTATTATCTCAGCGAACTTCTGGGCCGCGACTATCGCGTATATCCTTGACGCCGTGACAACTATCTTCCTAGGCTCGTAAGAGGCTATCATCTTCGAGGCCATCTTTATCCTCATGTCTATCGTCTTCAGGTCCAGCAGGTAGAGCCCGTCCTCCCTCACCTTGTATATGAACCTCTTCATGCCAGGGCTCCTGGTCTTCGTCGCTATGTGCACTCCTGCCTCTAGATAGTCGTTCTGGTTTGCCAATAGTTCTTCATCAGTCATCTGAAACACCTTCGGGGCCGCCGAGACTTCCAACAATATGTTTTTGAACTCGGGTCGCTGGCACCCATGCCTAAATACGTTGCGCAATTATGTTATGCCACATAATAGCATTAGTTTAACAAATGTTATTGTTATAAAAGTATATAAAGATGTGGGGCTGTGGCGTAGCTTGGTAGCGTACTAGCATGGGGTGCTAGTGGTCGTGAGTTCGAATCTCACCAGCCCCGAATTATATAGGAGATATAGATAAGCGAGAAAAATTAGAGTTCAAATAAAAATTATTTTATAGGTGGCATAGTTTATACCTAATTTCCGATATAAAGTGTTTGTCCCTACTGGGAAAAACTAGAGTCCCTGGATGTGCTTCCTGATCCTTGATTATTTGCTGATTGTTGGCGTTTATTTGACCTATTTTGAACGTTCTGCTCGAGGGTTAGATGACCTTTATCTAGGCAGTTGAACGTTCTGAATGTGAGGTCGGGACGAAATTGATGAAAGTATATTACTTTTTAACATTATCCACAATCTCCTTTATCTTGGGATCTACAGTTTCTTCTTCCTTATTCCTTTCAACAGCTATACGTGGAATTCCGAAAAGAACGTAATTCCAATTATTTATTTGCTGTATGTTGGTCAAGAATGGAGTCAAATATTCTGCTTTTACGAAGTGATAATGAGCTTCGCCGTTCCACCCTTTCCATGCAAGATTTGTAGGTGCACCTCTCGGTGTAACATTTCCCACTCCTAGATGTTTGTTTAACTCGACTTCGCTTAGCTCTGATCCTAAAGCAGAAGTTCTGATAATATCTTCACTAGACCTAAGCAGCTTTGTAGTACCTGCAAATTCCTTTCGTTCCTTGCCCTTTGTAGACATAGTATCTATTAATTGTTTATTTTTCAAGATATATATAATGTTAGGAAAAAATTGATTTTATGCAAAAGACCAAAGAAAGTATAAAAAGGGCTAGTCTACACGATCTGGACACCTTATTAGATATATATGAAACTTGTAACGATTGGCTATTAAAGAAGGGAATGAATCATTGGCAAGGTGTATATAGTAGAGAGGTTGTGTCTCAAAGAATAAAAGAAATGGACGTGTACATCATATACGAAAAGGATTTACCAGTAGGAACAATTTCCTTAAGCAACAAACCCTCATCATTTTATAGAGAAACTGATATGGCTTTCTTTAAAGATAAGAATGCACCAGCGATATATCTGAGAGGTTTAGCAATATTGCCAGGTCATCAAGGTAAAGGATTAGCATCTAAACTTATGGCTTTTGCAGAGCAGAAGGTGAAAGAAAAAGGTATCCCATACATAAGATTTGATAGCGTAGGGTTTGAATATTTTGATAAATTCAATGCATCCTATTTAAGAAAAGGATACCATGTTGTAGGAAAACGAGGCAATAGTCTTTTCTTTGAGAAGATTTTATAATAAGGTGAAACTATGAGTCTAAATGAAATTAAAACCCTGGTTCATAAACATCTTGATAATTTGATAACTCAACACCATTTTCCTTCTGAATCAAGAAATAAACTGATGAAAATTAGAAACGATTTAGATAGAGCAAACAGCAATGACCAGTTAAATAATATAAGAGATGAACTTGCTGAATTATCCGAGGATAGAGAAAGAAAATTGACAAGAGAGCAAAGAGGAGAAGTATATTCACCTGTATGTTGGATAGAAGATTATTTGAAAGAAAAAAGTACTTGACTTATAAGTTTTTGTATTTGAAATTGGTGAATTAATGAAAATGAGGAAAGCAGGTAATAAGGATATTGTCGTCCTTGCCAAACTTTTACATAACTATGATGTTTTTGAGCATGATCTAGATAAAAGAGTAGAAGTTACATCGGAAAGGGAATACAAAAAGTACCTTAGTAAGACCTTCAGAGATAACTCAACTACTTACATTATTGCAGAAGACGGTTCAAAACCTGTTGGATTTATCAGCTATGTGATATGGAAACAGGGTAAAATGTCGGCTGGTGCTATACAAGACACACTCATAATTGATGGTCATCGCGGGAAAGGGATAGGGAAGGCGCTCGTTCGTTATGTAATCAATAAGATGAAAAAAGCAAAATGTGAATATGTTAAAAGCGGTGTTAGAGTAAAGAATAAACGCGCTCAGAAGTTTTGGAAGAAACAAGGATTTAAGGTCAATTTTAACCAGGTAGACTATTCTATGCGGAAGGAGCTATGATAAAACGAAATAACATTTACAAAAGTCTTATCATACGTTTTCGTACCGCAGCTATCAACAGCTTACTGGTTTATATTGCTCTATCTTAAATCACCACAAAACAACCTGCTAAGCCTTTTAATCGCTGTAATCTTTGCTTCTGCTGTACAGCTCAAATCTTTGTTATTATACATGAAGTTCTCAAATGTGGGTTTCTTTGTTTCAGATAAAAGAAAACGTTTCAACTGTTTACCATTTCTATCGTTTCCTACATAATCGGGTTTACAGTTTTGGAATTATTGGGGTACCATTTATTTTCAGAGCCTTAATGTCGGCATACATAATAAATACGATAGTAGCAGCACTTATAACGAAATATCTTACAAAAATCAGCATACACGCATGGGGCATAAGTGGTTGCCTAACTGTCATAAAGCACCCCATGCCAGAAGCCTACCAGGCTAGCCTACGGCCCCATCAATTCAATAATGCATCACTTCCTTCCGAATTGTATGAACTCGTCTATGAGCTCCACGTTGCTTATGAACATCCTCCTGCAGCAATACCTCTTGAATCCTAGCTCGTCAAGCACCTTGTCCGCCTGCTCGTGCTCCTTGTTGACTCTCTTGTCGTATTCCTCCCACTTGTCAGCCACTACAGCACCGCAGCTAAAACATCTTACAGGCATCATCATAGTATCATCTATAGGATTTCTGGAACCTTGCCCTTGCCTTCGGTCCCTTGAACTTCTTGGGCTCCACCCTTCTGGTATCGTCTATCAGAATGAACCTGTCGTAGCGTATGTACTCCTGCCTTATCGCGTCGCTCTTGGAGGCCGCAACTATGCTCTTCGCTATTGCCCCCCTTACCGCCTGTGCCTGCGCGCTCTGGCCGCCTCCGTATACGCTTACCCTTATGTCTATGCCCCTGGCTTGCTGCTCCGTTGCGCCGGAGACGTAAAGGGGCTCGAGCATCAGCCTGCGCAGCTCTATCGGCTCGACCACGTTTATGTCAAAGCCGTTCACCCTTATCTTGCCTGTTCCGCCCCTGGAGGATGCCCTTGCCACTGCGCTCTTCCTCTTGCTCTTCACGAACTCGATATGCTGCTTCACCGGCGCTTTCTTCTGCGCCTTCCTTCTAGGAGCCCTTTTCTTCGGAGCTTCCTTCTGGGGCTTCTCCTCTTGCACTTCGGGCTTTGCCTCAGCCTCTACCGTTTGTGTTGTTGT
This sequence comes from Candidatus Micrarchaeota archaeon, assembly GCA_028866575.1. NCBI lineage: Archaea > Nanobdellati > Microcaldota > Microcaldota archaeon. The sequence continues at coordinate 25,763 of JAGWHU010000006.1, forward strand.
TTCAGCCATTTGAATGTCACTTCGCTTTGTTGTATCCGAGCAGCTTGGAGAGGTCGCCTATGTAGACGTAGCCTACGTACATGCTCTTGGGCGCCTTTGTCCTTATCTCTATGGGCTTTCGTCCATTTAATTCTTTTGGAGTGCCAACGAAGACCTTGAGCCTCTTGAACGCGCTCTTCCCCGAGGGCTTCTTGTGGTACGGGAGCATGCCCCTTATTATGCGCCTCACCAGCATGTCCGGCCTCCTGGGCCAGTACGGCGAGTGCTCCGGGTTCTCCTTCTCCTGCAGCCTCAGTCGCACCTTGTACCTTTTAGCTATCATCTGCTTGTTGCCGCTTATGAATGCCTTCTCCGCGTTTATGACAACTACGCTCTTCCCGTTCATCAGGTCCTTGGCCACTGTGCTTGCAAGCCTTCCTAGCACCTTGTCCCTAGCATCATAAACGTTATAATCCTTGTATTCGTTCTGCTCCATGCAAAATCACACTATTATGCGTATGTTCTTCTCGCCCAGCATTTCCTTTATGCTCATGATCCTGCATCCGGAGCCGCCTAGGCTCTTTAGCGCGCTTTCCGAGAATTCCATCGCTGCTATGTTCACCTTGTGCCCCAATGAGCCTGTTGACAGCACCTTTCCGGGCACTACAACGTTGTCGCCCTCCTTGGTGTTCTTCTCTATCTTGGAGAGGTTCACCTCGATTTTCTTCCTTGTGGGCGATGCCGCAAGCCTGTGCACCCTCTTCCACAGCTTGGGGTAGTGCTTGCCCCTCGACGCCTCGTCCAGCATTGCGAGCCATTCGCGCACGTTCGATTTCTCTGCGTTTGTTGCCTTCATTGAGCTTACCTCTGATGTTATTTCACCGTTTTATGCGGGGGACGAGATTTGAACTCGTGCAGTCTCTAAAGACACAGGAGTTCTGCGCGAAATTCGCATTAAATTCCACACCTCAGTCCTGCGCATTTGGCCATGCTCTGCCACCCCCGCATTAAATTTTCTTAACTTCCTTCTCTATTTCCTTCAATTCCTCTTTAATTGCGCTGAAAGCCTTATTAATGATTTCTTTGGGTGGCATTTGACCAAATGTTTCAACGTAGAAGTTGAACGTGCTTTCATCCTCCTGATCGTAAGTTATGAGCCCCGGCTGGAACTTCGAATGCCTTGCGCCGTTGCCGAGTATCGCCTTGCAGTCTATCCTGAGGCGCTGCTCGCTGGCCAGCTTTATTATCGGTATGTTTTCGTTTGCTACCTTTACCTCCTTGTCCTTTCCCTCCAGCTCCTTCGAGTACACTACCTTCGGCCCCTCTGCATCCAGCGTGAACAGTATAGCGTCGTCTTCGGAGTACCCGCTGCTTGGGGTGCTTATCGGTATGAGGCCTATCCTGTGCGCGACATACTCGTCGAACATCGCGCTGGAGTTCTCGTAGAACGTCACGGTGTCTATTGCAAAGCACTTTACGTGGTTTGTCGCGACTCTCCTCAGCGCGTTCGCATACCCGTTGGTTGCGCCCTTCAGCGCAAACCTGAATACCTTGTTGTTGTCTTCTAAGCTTTCTATTTTCATCGATTCACTCAAAGAGTAGTAAAGAAACTGCTAAATAGCATCGCTAAGTATATAAAACGTTAAAATTATTGTATAATCATATTTAAATACCTTTATGGTGTGGGATTGAGCTTCGAAAGCATATTCGGGAATGACGTAAAAGGCGAATTGAGCAAAAGCGAATATGTCCGCAGGTTCAAGGAGCGCGTCCACATGTCAAAGAGCAGGATGGACGAGTATTCCGAGGCGGAGTACCTGGAGGTCGGCGATTCATTCGAAATGCACTACACCGACGATTCGGAAAAGAGGTACGTGGCCGCAACCGGCCTTACGTATGACCTAATTGTGAGCCTTTTCGACGTGAACACAAGGAGCTCGCTCGTGTGCAGGACCTTCAAGGACCCGAAGATCCTTGAGGAGGAGATGCTCCGGTTCATAAAAAGCATGGGGAAACGCAGCAAAATAGAATCAAGGATAATAGGCATGCAGAGCGGCTATGAGGACTTCTACACCATTCTCGACTACGTTGCGGAGCTGCTGGTAAAAAACAGGATAAAGCTTGTTGAAGTGGATTTGTTCGGGAGCAATACCAGGCACATAGCTATAGATTTGAAGCTAGGCACCACGTACAACGTGCTGATGGAGGACAGGCTCTACAGGGCAGGCGAGCTTGCAAACAATTTGACGCTCGAGAACTTCCAGAATGCGCTGATGCAGAAATCCAAGGCGTAATAATCAGAGATATCTTGTGTGCAAATCTGTGTATACCGGCCCTTTGCCCGTGAGCACGCTCTTCCTGAGCGTTATCCTGTCGCAGACGAATTCCCCGAATTCAACCGATGAGTTCCTTTCAACGAACTCCCCGATTGCTTGCCTGTCGAAACCCTTTATCCTTGCAATGGTGAGGTGCGGGATGTATTCCCTGCTTTCGATGACTATGCCCGAGTCCCTGACAGCATTGGCGAGCGACCCGTACATGTCTATCATCTCTTTTTTCCCGATGCCGATTTTTGCGAACAACACCCTTGGCGCTCTTCCGGGAAGAGTATCAACCCCTTTCACTGAAGACTTGAAGGGCTTTGCCTCAACGGCGTTCATTGCGCCTTTGACCAGCAATATCTTTTCCTCGCTTATTTCGCCGAGAAACAGCAGGGTTATGTGCATGTTCTCCTTTGACACTGGCCGCGCCCTCTCTTCCAGTTCGCGGTCCAATTCCAATATGCCATCCTTGATATGGTCTGGCAAATCTATGGCTATGAATGCCCTGACTGCATCATCCATGTATTAATCAGGCAGGGCATAAAAATAAATATTGCTGCGAAGCTATCCCTTCCTTGACTCCTCGCTCTCCTGCGGCACATCCTGCACGTATTTCCCGTTGAGGCAGGAGAGGCAGAGGTCCTTTTCCCTTACCCCTATAGCACTGACAAGGTCTGGTATTGTCGGGTAATAAAACGAGTCCGCGCCGATTTTGGCAGCTACAAGCTCGCTCATCTTTTCATGCTTCCTGTCCATGTACTGCCTTGCTATGAGGTCCTTGTTGTAGAAATCCAATCCGAAGTGGCACTGGCTTATTATCGGAGGGCACGAAACAGCTATATGCACCTCGTTCGCTCCAGCATCCCTCAGCTCCTTTATGGTCCCTGCGATCGTCGTGCCCCTGACAAGGCTGTCATCCATCAAAAGTACCCTGTTGCCTTTTACGACCTCTGCCACTACGCTCAATTTTTTGTTTACTACGTTTACCCTCAATTTCTGGTCCTCCTGCATGAAGCTCCTCTTCGATTCGTACCTGTCCTTCACTATCCCCATTCGGATTGGTATACCTGTAGCCTGGTTGTACCCGTACGCAACGGATATGCCTGAATCAGGCACAGGCACTATGCAATCTACGTCCGGCCTGTAGTTCCCGGCTATCCTGAACCCCATGCTTTCCCTCATCTTGTACACGTTGGCGCCCTCTATCGTGGAATCAGGCCTGCACATGTATATCCACTGGAACATGCAGTACTGCTTTTGCTGCGATTCAAACAGCTGGTAGGTCCTGACTCCGGTCCTGTCTATTTCCAGCATCTCGCCTGGAGCGATGGGCCTGTACGGCGCGTCAAGGTATTTCCTCGAAAGTGTTACGGGCTCCGAAGCTACAAAGAAACCCCTTTCGTTCTGGCCGAAAAACAGCGGCATGTACCCGTACTTGTCCCTTGTGGCTATGAGCTTCGGGCTCTTGCCCCCAATAACTATTGCAAGCGAATAGGAGCCTATTGTCATTCCCAGCCTGCTCCTCATTTCTCCTGAAAGATCGTTATCGCCTATGCCCCTGCCGAGCAGCATTCCCAATGCTCTCGTATCCGATACCCCGTTCCCTTCAATCCTGAGGATCGACTTTATGCCCTTGTCGTTTGCTATGTTGCCGTTGTGGCTTATCGCGTACTGTATGCCTGATTCCGTCTCGAGCTGTATCGGCTGCGCGTTGCTCATGCTGCTTTCCGAGGATGTTATGTACCTGGTGTGCCCTATCAGCATGTTGCCCCTCAGTGCATTGCTGAATATCTTGGAATCCCTCACGAGGCCTAGCTCTTTCTGCGTCGCTATCCTCCCATTGCCGTCAAGGACAGCAACTCCGTGCGCATTCTCGCCGCGATGATTGAGCGTACCGAGGCCGGTGCTTGCAACCGCCTTGAGATCGTCCTCTCCGTCCTTAAGCACTATTCCAAGAACCCCGCAGGCCATCATATATGATTGCCAACCAATCTTTTTAATAGTGCATCTTGGCCAGCACAAAAAAATAAAAGGAAACCGCACAAAACTTTTTAAAAGCTGTCATACAAAGCGTATGTGCCAACCAGATACCTTGTAGTTTTGGGTTCGCTGCTTAGCGGCATAGGCAAGGGCATAGCCTCTTCCTCGATAGCAAAGGTGCTCTCCACATACGACCTGAACGTGATGCCGCTGAAGTTCGACGGCTACCTGAACTACGACTGCGGAACCATGAACCCACTGAAGCACGGTGAGGTGTTCGTGCTTGACGACAAGAGCGAAGTCGACATGGACTTCGGGACGTATGAGCGCTTCCTGAACAGGGACTTCAACGGCGCCTTCTCGCTTACCGGTGGGAAGCTTTTCAGCGAGATAATAGCCAAGGAGAGGAAGGGCGACTTCCTAGGAAGCGACGTGCAGATAATACCGCACATGACCGACCTGATACTGAAGAAGCTCAAGAGAACTGCGGAGGAGAACAAGCTAGACGTCATGCTCATAGAAGTTGGCGGAACTGTGGGAGACATAGAGAACAGCTACTTCATAGAGGCGATAAGGGAGCTGGCAATCAAGGAGAAGGTCGTGTTCGTCGCTGTCACGTACGTTCCGGAGCTGGATGTAGTGGGCGAGCAGAAGACAAAGCCCACGCAGCTTGCCTTGCGCTCGCTCATGCAGATAGGGATACAGCCCGACTTCATAATAACGAGGTCGGAGAACCCATTGAAGGGCACCACAAGGGACAAGATAGCGCTGTTCGCCAACCTTCCCCCTGAGCACATAATAGACAACCGCGACACCAACAACATATACAGGGTGCCGATAAATTTCATGGATAACGGATTCGCCAAGCTGCTGCTCGAGGAACTGGGATACGGCACTATGGAGCCTAACGGCAAGAAGCTGGAGTCCTGGAAGAGTTACATATCAAGCATGGAGGACGGAAACAAGGATGTCAACATAAGCATAGTGGGCAAGTACGTCAACCTGCACGATTCGTACGTTAGCATAAACGAGGCCATAGTGCATGCATCGGCAGCCCTGGGGGTTCATCCGGTGATACGATGGATAGAGGCGGAGAGGTTCGAGGAGGACGAATCGAGGATAGCCAATTCGCTGGAAAAATCCAACGGCATACTCGTGCCCTACGGGTTCGGCTCAAGGGGCACAGAGGGCATGCTCAGCGCGATAAGATACTCGAGGGAGAACAGGATACCTTACCTGGGGATATGCTTCGGGATGCAGCTCATGGCGATAGAGTTCGCAAGGAACGTGGCCGGGCTCTCCGGCGCGAACTCGTCTGAAATAGACATGTCCTCGGCGCACAAGATAATAGACATAATGGAGACGCAGAAGGGCGTGACGGAGAAGGGGGGAACGATGCGCCTGGGATCCTGGCCTGCAAAGGTAAGGAAAGGAACATACGCCTATGACGCATACAGGGAGGAGCTCATACACGAGAGGCACAGGCACAGGTACGAATTCAACAATTCCTACAGGGAATCGCTCGAGTCCCTTGGCCTCAGGATAAGCGCAACCACCCCTGACGACAGGCTTGTTGAAATCATAGAATGGAAGGATTCATTCGGCATGGGGACGCAGGCGCACCCTGAGCTGAAGTCCAGGCCCGAGCGCCCTGCGCCTATGTTCGTCGAATTCATAAAACATGCTGCTGGGCTTTAAAAACCTTAAGTGACAATCCCATTCTAGTGCGCTGATCTTATGGCATATGGCGTGATAAAGATAATAATGGACAACAGGGAGAGGAACGGCACCCTGCTGGAAGCCCTAGAATCCGCAGGCATAGAGATAGAGCTGAGGACGCTGCACGTTGGTGATTATGTCGTCTCGGACAGGGTGTGCATAGAGCGCAAGACTGTAAGCGACTTCGAGAGCTCCATAATGAACGGCAGGCTCTTCGAGCAGATAAAGAGGCTGAAGGAAAGCTACGAGATGCCCATGCTGGTACTTGAGGGCGACGCCGAATACTTCAAGCTGAAGAGCAGCGTGATAAACGGCGCCATAGCATCCCTGTACATAGACTACGGCATAATGGTTATGCATACGCAGGATGCCAAGGACACTGCGCTGATGCTGGCCAGCATGGCAAGGCACGAGCAGCTGGACCACGAGCGACATCCATCCCTGAAGGGCGGCGCAAGGTCCTTCACCGAAAGCCAGTTCCAGGAGCGCGTCATAGGCAACATACCCGGGATAGGGCCGAAGCTGGCAAGGTCGCTTCTAACGCACTTCAGGAGCATAAGGGGCATAGCGAATGCAGATGAAAGCGAGCTCATGAAGGTCGAGAAGATCGGAAGGAAAAAGGCGCATCTGATAAGGAGCACGCTCAACGGCAGGTATGAAAATGATGAGGATTCAGATGCGGAGCCGTAGTAATTTAAATGTATGTTGCATAATCTAATAGACAGCTGGACAGCTTCGCTTGGTGGTGAAATAGAATCAGACGCTAAAGTGCAAGAAAGCAAAGTTGGCGAGCACGCCGCATCACCAAAGAGGCAGCAGAAGCGCTTCAACATGGAAGACTGCGCAAGGCATGCGCTCGCGTTTGCGCTCTACCTGGTCATAGCCCTGGTGATGTTCTATCCGATAGCCCTGCACATGGGCACATATGCGCCGGGTACTGGAGCGGATACATACCAGAACCTTTGGGACATATGGTGGGTAAAGTACGCAGTATTCAACCTGCATACGAACGTATTCTACACGAAGATGATATTCTGGCCGATAGGGGCCAACCTTGCGTACCTCACGCTCACGCCGCTGCTTGGCATAATATCCGCGCCGCTCCAGGCGATAGGGACGGTATTCGCGTACAACGTGATGTTCCTGCTCGGCTTTGCGCTCTCCGGTCTTACGATGTACGTGCTTGCCGATTACCTAACAAGTAATCGCTATGCGGCTGTAGTCTCGGGATTCGTGTTCGCCTTCAGCGCTTTCCACATCGCGCAGTCCTATTCGCACATACACTTCATGAACATAGAATGGATACCGCTGTTCGTGTATTTCCTTATAAGGACCATAAAAGATGACAGGAAATGGGCGAAATGGACAAACATTGCAGGCATGTCCGCAACCTTCGCGCTCACTACGCTGATGGGCAACATAGAGGAAACGATAATGCTGACGTTCGCGCTGGTGCTCATACTCGCTATTTATCTTTCGTACAGCGATACCAGGAAGCGCATGCTCAGCATAGGCTTCGTAGCATCGATGATTGCTTTCCTTGCGCTCGCGTTTGCGATAGGATCCTGGAACTTCATACCGTTGATTGGCGCTGTTAGCCATTCGGGAGGGCTAGGCGTTGCAAACTACCTCAACAATTTCACAACCAACGTGCAATGGAGCGTAAAGCCGGCTGCGCTATTCATACCAAGCTACTACAACGGGATAGTCTACTCGTCGGGGGTGCCCAGCTCCATAAACAATTGGCTCTATGCACCCGACCCCGTGGAGAAGATAGGCTACATAGGCTACGTGGTACTTGCGCTTATGGCGTTTGCGATATACAAGTACAAGAGGGACATGCTGCCATGGGCCCTCGGCGCTGCGATATTCATATGGCTTGCGCTCGGCCCGCAGTTCGGGCTGTACCAGCTGTACCATGCGCTTCCTGGAATAAACGTGGTCAGGGAGCCTGGAAGGTTTGACCTCATCGCGACGCTGTTCATTGCGATACTTGCCGCATACGGCTCAAAGGCTGTCCTTGAGGCATTTGCCGGCACCGACAAAAAGGCCGGAGCAAAGGCGGCATACATGATAGTCGCGATACTGATAGTCGTTATGTTCATGGAGAACAACGGGATGCCGCTATATAAATCGCCGTATTACATAACGCACGTCACGGTGCCTCCGCTGTACTACCAGCTTTCCAACCTCACTAGCAACTTCTCGGTGCTCGGTTTACCTGCGCTTCCAGCAGGAAACAACCCCAACCTCTATCCTGGCGAGGACACCTATTACACATCGGTATCGCACAAGCCGCTTGTCGGTGGATACTCTGGAAGGCCCAACCTCACGAGCTCGCTCCTGCTCTACAACATACCCCTGACTGTGCAGACTAGCTACCTCATAACCAACGGCACAGGGACATACCCGTCGCCTGTGAACCAGAACTACACCAACCAGACGCTGCTTTCGCTTTTCAACTACAACACGGACTTCGTCATACTGCACAAGAACGCCTTCACGCAGCAGGAGGGCCTGGCGCTCGCATCTTATATGTACAGCGTTTTCGGCAACGCGATATACAACGACAACACAACCATGGCCTTTGAGACGCTCCACGCGATAAACAATTCGATATTCAAGAGCTATGTCGCTTATCCGATACTGCTCGACTGGTCCTCGACAAACATATTCCTCAATGGAAGCTACCAGACGTTCTGGATACCAAGCAGGGGCGCGAGCATTGCAGTATATGCGCCATACACGTCGAGCGTGCCGCTGAGCGCGATAAACCCGTACAGCATATCCTACATCAACACCACGATAAGCTTCGTCGCATTCTCCAATGCCCAGCAAACGCTTTCCATAGACCAGCCCTCAAGCGCAAACAGCGTCACCGCTGCCGCTACGATGAGCATATCCACGAAGCCGCAAAGGTATACAACTCACGTGACATTCGTATCCGGGCCCATAGGAAACCTGGTATATTTCGTGCAGTCGGGGAGCAGCCCGGTGCTGATAAACAACATAACATTCTCAAGAGGCTAGTCATTCAGCCCATATTGCATGGTAAGTACATGGGAAAAAGGCTGATATTGCTTGCCGCATTGGTGGCGGTTGCATCATTGATTATACTTATAGCGCTAGTGGTGCCTTTCGAGCAGCAGCAGGCGATAAGGTCAGAAACGCAGTCCACTGGCACGTGCTCCATGCTCAACGAATCCGCAAGCAAGACAATAATAACGTGCAGGGTAGGAGAGCGGATTGGCGGCTTCAAGCTGCTGAAAGTAGGAATGCTTTCCGCTCAGATACTGGTGTACGACGACTGCGGCGCATGCGTCCATACTTCATCAAACGAAAACCAGTTCCTGAAGGTAATCGATATCAACGTATACCAGAGGTTCGGCAGCCCATGCTGGGGCATATACCCTACAGAGCTGTTATCCACTGATGTCATAAACGGCAGCGCCACTTTCGAATCCAACATGTCCGGGGAGATGTACTGCATCTAGATTGGCTATGCATTTCAGATCGGGCAGCCGCCGTAGGTGCTTGTATTTGCTATGGGTGTGAAAACCGCGGTGTTGTTTGAGTATATGCTAGTTAACTTGAACTCCGTGTTGTCGCATGCATATCCAACTGTTGAATTCACGTGTATGGTTGTGTTTACCCCGACGTTGCTTGCCACGGGATACTGGACGTACAGGAGCCCGGATACGGTTCCGGAATTATAGTCGACGCCCTGCACCAGGAAGTTGCTTACACGCTGCCCGGCGCGCACGTTTACCGAAGTTCCGTAAGTGGTCCCGTTGTTATGGTTGCCCCCGCCTCCCAGGCCTATGCCAATCCTTGCCTTTATGCTGCCCATTATCGATGCTACGCTGCCTATGTTGGTGTTTATGTTGACCGATGAGTTGCTGTTTATGACTATCGCCCTTGCGGCAGGAGCCATCACATACGTAGTGGAATTTGCGCCTGAATGCGCATTGACCGTAGGGAAAAGATCCACGAGAACTGCGGATGAGCTTGAATTCACCTTTTGTTGCCCTGTCACTGCAACGCTGACCTGCGAATTCGGTACTGTCACGTTGTAAGTTGTATTGTTCACCACGATCTGCGCCGAGGTTATGTCAAACCTCACGAGATTGATGCTGGAATTTGATGACACATCTGCGCTCGCTATCGTCTTCGAGACGTTTACCAGCGCCATCAGGTCGACTGTACCGCTGCCTGATGCGTTTATCCAGCCTGACTGGCTTGCGTTTCCGGTGCTATGGACCTGCACCGAGGAATACGCAACGATTAGGTGCTGCGTCCCCTGTGGAACGTTGGGCGGGTCGGTCATCTGCACTGCAAGCCTTGACATTCCCGAACCAAGACCTCCCATGGACAGGAAGTAAACAGCAACCACTGCCAATATCACCAATACCAGCGCAACTGCATACAGCGTTTTTGATGCCATATAATCAATTCTACTTTGTAGAAATGTGCTTTTAATACTTGGCAGGTATTACGGTTAGGCATATGCAAAACAAGCCCGATGCGGAATCGGAAAAACGGAAAACAATCATGCTCCCCAACTAACGATGGACCTGCTAGGCGTCTTTCAGTTTAGCCTAACTATCTTGTACAACGGATTTACCTTTGCTATGGAATCTATTACCCCTTTTAATTCAGGGTCCTTTTCGTTTGATCGCATGGCGTTTATCAGTCCATTCGAAAATTCGGTCCTTCGATCAAGCCATGTAGTCATAATGGATATAATCTGGGGCAATATTACTGCAGCCTTTATGTTCTTTTTGTCCTGGACATGCTCGGATTCAAGAATCCCGTTATAATTCATGACAAATGTGGCTATGGCACCCTTGTCATCGCACTGGTATTGGGCAATTAGCGGCTTGAGCGTTAGCCTCACGGTACTTTCGCTGAATTCATCGTACCTGATCCTTCCCATACCGAGCTTATCCCTCAGCACGAACATGTTCATCTCCAGTGGTTTAATGACCTCTTTCACCAGCCTGGACATCTCCTCCCTTGTTTCTTGATCCGGTATGTGGAATGCGCGCGCCAATTCCAACCCCTCGTCCTTCCTTAAGGCATGCGCGATAATGTATGCAGGTATACCGATCCTCATTATGGACCTATCGTCAAATTTTTTCCTAAGGAGGGATGCCGCCTCTTCGAGCTTGCCGTAACTTGTAGTTGCCATATTAACACGGTTTTATCACAGGTTCGTATGGCTTTTATAATATTTATATGTTTTTTTAAGGATTTTGAAAGGGATGCTATTAGCTTAAGGACATAGGTTTGCCCTCAGAATATGCGCGGTTATTATGGCTTGGATCTGCCCCTCTTGCCTGCCCTGCCCTTGAAGTAATGCTTCAGGTTGTGCAGCGGGTACGCCCAAAACGCATCAACGAACTCGAACAGCTCATTCATGCCATCGGCGTTGAGGGAGTAAATCCTTCGCTGACCCTCCCTGCGCTCTGTTATGAGCCCTGCATCCTTGAGGATCCTCAGGTGGGTGGACAGGGCCGGCATGGTGAAATTGAACTTTACGACAATCTCGCCAGGGCTCTTCTCGCCGTCTATCAGCATGAGCAAAACCTTTCTGCGGCTGTCATCGGCCAGTGCCTTCCATACGGTTCCCATTATGTCAACTATTTCATGTCAAAAAGGACAGCGCAATGAATACTGCGCTCAGCACTATCTCAAGCAATATGAGCGCTATCGGTATGGGGATCTTTGTGTGCTTTATTCCCTTCCTTTGCAGCCAGTAGGCCAGGACACTTGTCACCCAGGCTATCAGCAATCCAATCCCGACGCCCCGGAAATATGGGTTTCTCATGTTATCACGTTTGAATATTAACACAGAATGGGTTCCTATCCGGCTTCAGTCCTTCAGATCCCATAACATATTAATGATTAAATAAGTATTTAAATGTTTATGTAGTAATGTGCCCTTTCCGCTTGGCTGAATTGAACAACCATCCGCAGCAAGCCTGAAACGGGTCCGCGGTTCTGCTTAATCAAAGTTCGGTTCTGGTTACATCCTACCGTATACTTTGCTCCTATGTCCGACCCTCACGACAAATATCAGCATGTGGTTGGATTGTATATCCATTATCACCCTGTAATCCCCTATCCTCAAGCTGAACAGCGGCATGCCCTTTAGACGTTTTACGAATCTGAATGGATCATCCTTTATACCCTCCAATTTTCTTGATATTCGTGCTGCCGTCCTTCTGTCAATAGAACCAAGATTTTCTTTTGCAGTATCAGAGAGCTTTATTACATAGCTCATTTAATCCCTATATCTTTCTTTACTTCATCTAGGGAATAAACCTTGCCTTTCTTTATGTCGTCTAGAGATTTTTCTATGTCCCTTATCTCCTCTTTTGAAAGCGGCTCTTCGTCGATTGCCATGTTTGTGAGCCTTTCGATTACCGAGCCCATAGATTCATTCGGATATATCTTTAACATGTCTAGCTTCTTTTTTATGCTCTTTTTTACCTGAATTGTCGTGGTTTCCATAAATATTATATGTATATATAAGTACTTATAGTTTTCTATAAGCATTGATACATTCGATTCTAAGTTCGTTTCTCGTATATGGGCCCGCGGAGAATCGAACTCCGTATCTTCACGTTGTCAACGTGACGTCTTACCAATCGACTACGAGCCCCTGTCAAAGATTTATTACCATCCCGTCCTTTGCTATCTGCGTGTTCCTGAATACCTTCCTTGCCTCTTTTGCAAGCACCTCGGCATCCTTGTACCTTGCGCTCGGGTGAGTTATCACGAGCATTTTCGCCTTCGCCTTCCTCGCTATGTCCGCGGCCTCAATTGCCGTAGAATGGAAGCGCTCCTTGGCGAGATTGCTTTCCTTGTCGGAATACGTCGACTCGTGCACCAGTATGTCGGCATTACTCGCGGCGCTTATGGTGGCCTTCGTCGGCCTTGTATCCGTAGCATAAACTATCTTCCTTCCGATCTTCTTCGTGCTCACGTCACCGAGCCTTATTATCTTGTTGTTTATTTTTATGTGTTTCTTTTTCAGGAGCGTGCTGAACGTTTCTCCCTTCAATCCCAGGTTTTTTATCTTCGGCTTTATGAACCTCACGGTGTCGTTTTCCTTGAACACGAATCCGTATGTGCTTGCGGTATGCACCAGCCTGAATGCGCTTATGGAGAAATCCTTCCCTTTGTATATCTCCCCGCTCCTTACTTTCCTTATGATTATCCTGTAGTTTATTGTAGCCTTGTCGAATCCTATCAGCGTCTCGAGCGCCTTCTCCCCTCCCTCGGGTATGAATATCTCCAGCGGCTTCGTCCTGTTTGTCAGTGTCAATGTCCTTACGAGCCCCGCTATCCCTATCGTGTGGTCGCCGTGTATGTGCGTCAGGAATACAGCCCTGACCTTTGCTATGCTGACCGAGTGCTGCATCATCTGCCTCTGGGTCCCCTCCCCGCAGTCGAACATGAATATGTCTCCGTCATGGTAGATCGCTATGCTGGGCATGCCCCTCGCCTTCGTAGGCACTGATCCTGCTGTACCAAAGAATAGCAGCTTCATTTTTGATCACTGTCTTCAACACTGAGCGATACTGTCTTATCTTTCCTGTTTATGCTTATTATTCTTGCCCTGTCTGGCGTGTACACCGATTCCATTCCTGCGCTTCTGTCCTTCATCCTGCCCTTCAGCTCCTCTATCATCGAGTTGAGCTCGTGCATGTGGCCCATTATGTAGTCCCCGGCCTCCCTGCTCCGCAGCATGTCGCTGTCGATGCCTTCCAGTATCTTCTCCTGCTTGGCTATGCTGGCCAGTATCCTCTCCTCTTCCAGGTTGGCTTTCTCCTTCTGCATCGGCGCGTTGCTGTAGATGAAATCAAGGCATTCCTCAAGGGAATCGAACTGCCTTGTTTCCATTGAGGAGTATTTCCCGATGCTGCACAGCGAGAAATTCTCGGAAGCACCATTGCCCACATATGCGATGAACCTCGGGCGCTCAAGGCATTCCGACACTATCTCCAGCATGCTCTTCATTATCCTGCTTATTGTAGCTGGATCTGCATCGCCGATCCTTGACTTATTGTCTGCTTCTGCCCTTGCAAGCGCCTCCTCTATGTACATCTTCCCTATCCCTGTCCTTTTGGTAAGGTAGTTGAGCATCGTGAGCTCTTTCCCCGCATTTTCCATCTCCTTGGCTATCAGCTCAGCGTTCCCTTCCTGCGATATGTCAAGCGCAGGGTTTTCCGGAAGCCTGTAAACGGAGTTCGGCCTCACCCTCCTGTCCTTGAAATCGTGCACCCTGTACGCAAGGAGTATGTTCATATCATGGTTTACTACCACCATGTTGCCCTTTCCGAACATCTCCAGTATTATGCTTTCTTCCTCGCCTTTCCTCTCGAGCCTCAGCGCGATTATCCTGTCGTTGCCGAGTTGCTCAACCCTCTTTATGCGCGCGCCGCCTATCCTCTTCCTTGCTGCAATGGAGAAGTTGGTCGCGCTCTCCTTTATCTCTATTGTTTCCGTCCCGTTCAGCGAGTACGGCAGCAGGCACTGCAGGTTGGCCTTCTCGCCCTTCCTGCTCAGCTTCAGCCTGAACCTGTCCTTGTCCAATTCGTAGAACTGGTCTATGTAGAATCCCTCAATCCGCCTGAGCTCACCTGCAAGCCGCGTAAGCTCAAGCGTATACAGCTCGCGCATAACTATCGCATGAGTAGTTTCTTCTTCCTCCCCTCTTCCTTCGCTATCTTCGAGAAGAGCATCGCCCTCTTGTAGGCCTTAGCGGTGTCCTCGAACGCGGTCCCTATCTGCGCTATGTCGCCGCCGCTTGAATACACGCCGCGCAATTCATCCACTGTTGTTATTCCTCCGGCAACTATGTAGGGCACGCTTATGACTGACTTCACAGCCTTTATCATCTCCCTCGGCACAGGGCCAGATCCCTGCAGCTTCGGGTTCGATCCCGTGTCCGTTATTATGAACCTGTTGCCCAGGAATTCCCCAGACATCGCAAGCGCTGCGGCTATCTTTGGCTTTTCCCTAGGCACGAAGTTTGCATCGCCGACCCATCCTACAGTTCCCCCTGGATGCACTATTACGTATCCGACAGGCAGCGGCTCTATCCTGTATTTCTTTATCACCGGCGCCGCGAGCATCTGCGCCTGTGTTATCCAGTACGGGTTCCTTGCGTTGAGTAGCGACATGAAGTATATCGCATCGGAGTACTTCGTTATGGTTGCTATGTTTCCGGGGAACAGGACCAGAGGTATCTCTATTGCATCCTTTATGCCGCGCGCCACTTCGTCCAGCATCTCGCCCTGCGCGCCGGTGCTTCCGCCCAATAGTATCATGTCAGCGCCCCCCCTTGCGAGCTCCTTTGCGGTCCTTACGGCGCTGGACTCGTCCCTGAAGTCAACAGGGTCGATAAGGCTGAAGAGCATCGCGCCCTTCGATTCAAGCATCTCGTGTATGTACAACTCTACCTTTCCTATCTTCATCACTATCACTCAATATCAGTACTGCTCCAGGAACTCCTTCGCCAGCCTCTTTCCGGCAACGTCTATGTTAACCGAAGGCCTGAATCCCAGTTCCTTAGATATCCTCCTTATGCTCACGATCCTGTCGCTGGTCAAGAAATATAACTCCTCGGCATCTATGCCCCTTGCCCTTGCGCCTATCCTTGCAAGGAGCGGGTGTATACCCTTTGTCGGGGCCTCCGCATCGAGCATCTTTGCAGCCTTCTGGAACAGCTCCTTCTGCGTGTACGCAACCCCGTCCGTAAGGTTGTATGTCCTGTTGTTGCTTCCCTTCCCGGACCTCATCGCCCTGAGCATCGCGTCAACCACGTCCTTGACGTTTATCAGCGTGAGATGGTTTTCCCCTTTCCCCACGAACCTGAGCTTCCTCTCCTTTATGAGCCTGAATATGCGCATGAAGCTGGACTCGTAGTTTTCCCCGTAGACTACGCCTATGCGGAACACCGTGTACTTCATCTTCCTGTTCGCGGCTGCGAACGCCTTTATGACCTGCTCGGCCATGTACTTGCTTTCCGCGTATGCGCTTGAAGGCCTAGGGTCTGATTCCTCTGTAAGGGTTTCCCCCTCCCTCCTGTTCCCGTACACCGCGACGCTGCTTGCGTATATGACCTGCAGATTCCTCCCCTTGTTAGAGTCGCCGTACGCCTGCAGTATGCTCTCCGTTCCAACCACGTTAGTGGCTATCATCAGGTTGGTGTTCACCTTCTCGTTGCCGTACCTTTCCCTGTAGTTCCTTGTTGCGGCTGCAAGGTGGAACAGCACGTCAACGCCCCTGCAGGCATCCCGAAGCGCCCTCCTTGTGCCCTCGCCGGTCTCGCTTATGTCTATTGCGTATATGCTGGCGCCGGCAGGGAGATCCTTCCATTCATGGTGCTCGCTGGGCCTCTTCCTGAGTATGACCCTCACCTCGTAGCGCATGCGGAGCAGCTCGCTGACTAGCAGTCTTCCTATGCCGCTTGTCGCCCCTGTGACCAGAGCCACCCCCGCGCCCTTAACCCGCTTTGGAGCCTTCGTTTTCGACATTTGAACCAATGTTAGATCTCTCGCCGTTGAGCAGAGCCACGGCGATATTCCTTACCCTCCCTTCGGCAAGCCTGTTTATCAGATACGGGACCCAGTCCTTGCCATAGGGCACGTACACGCTCAGGTTAAGCTTGCTTTTCTGCAGCGCATTGAGCTTCTTCGCGCTGTAACCTAATGGAATCTCAAATATTAAATTCCTTTTGTAGTCCTTGCCCGATGCTATTATCCTGTTTATCAGCACAGGGTCGTTCTCCAGTATCGTGAGGTTCACCTTCCTGTCCATCAGCGCGTCAACGTATTCCTTGTATATCTTGAACTTGCTGATCTTCTCCTTGCGCCTGGCCTTGGCGCCCTCCTTTTCCTCGACCGGTGCGACAAGCTTCACCATATCCCTGGACGAAAGCCCCCTCGCTATCCTCGATGCGGCGTTGCCGCTTGTGTAATCCGGCCTGACCTCGACACCCAATGTATTGCAGTGTGCCCTGAACCTCCTGTAAACGTCCATTACGCCGTACCTGTTAGGGTATGTCTCGCTCTCCAGCCAGAGGCGCTGCCTGTAGGAGTTCGCAACAGTAAGTATGTCCCTGAGGTTCTTCTCCATTACTGCGTTGTCTATGCCGTAGCCTATCTGGCCCAGCCTTACTGAAACGCTCGAATCAAGGTGCAGCCTTGAGAGCTGCCTTATCGATTGCGTATAGGAATTGGTGTTGTACCTTGCCTTTGTCTGGTCCTCCACGTGATCGTTGAGGAATGTCACAGTGGCATGAAAACCCCTGCTGTTGAGATCCCTCACGACGTTAAGAACAGCGCCGCTTGTGGACCCTGCTATCCTTTTCCTTACCAGCCTGAACACAAGCTTTTTTATGATGTTGTTTTTTTGCTCTTCCAAATTAACCACTCACGCAGGCATGAAACGGCAGGCTTTTGGTTGGGCGTGTATGACGTGACACTAAAAATATTCCCATTAGGTATTTAATAACTTATCTGTTCTTTTATGTATGCTTTGGTTGAATGCATGGTAAAGAACTTCAAGGACCTGCCGCTTGACGCGCTTTTCAGCAAGCTGCACGGGCTGATGGTCAATCTGGTAAACGACATTGACAGCGTCATAGAGGACAACAAGGAAATAGGGATGGACGCGATAAAGGAGCTGCGCGACGAGATAAGCGGCAGGCCTGAAGGTAGTGATGGCGCAAAGGACAGCGACAGGCTGCTCAAGATACTAAACCTATTCTCGGAGGACAAGGCCGTCATAGAGATAATAAGGGAGGACGCTGAGGAGTGGCTGGAGCTGCTTGATGCGATAGAGAACAGCATAAAGAGCCAGGGAGCAACTCTCACCCCTGATGATCTCCAGGAGATAAATGCAATAAAGCAGCTGAAGACGGAGGTGAAGCACCTCGTAAGGACAGAGGACATGGCGATAAGCACAGTGCCATTCCAGACTGACAGGCTCAACGCGCTCAAGAGGAAAAGGGGAGCACTCAACGTTGCAATCGTGTGCTTCGGGTTCGTTGCGGCGTTGCTCCTGTACAGCATAGTGGTGTATTCAGAGCACCACATAGGGGTGCATTTCATAGTGGTCATGGGCGCGCTTGCAACCATACTCACGTGCATTGTCTTCGTTGCCGATTCAGCGAACAGCAGCATGATGATAAGGAAGATGGAAAAGGGCATAAAGAAATCCGAGAAGCAGAAGGGAAGGGACCTGCTCGTGCTTGACCTAATCACGAATTCGAAGTCGTTCATCGACAGGGAAGTGGAGATAAGCGCAACAGTAAGGGGAGTGCTCTACAGCGGCAAGGGACAGCCAGCAGGGAAGGGGAGGGTTAACATCTACATAGAGGACGGCTCCGGCCCCTGGTGGTACAACAACAAGGTGCTCGTATCTCTTGACCCGGAAAGGTTCAGCTTCTCCACGATAGAGCTGTTCAGGAGGCTCAGGAGGGGTGATGGAGTAATAATAAAAGGAATATTCAGGAAGAGCGCTGAGAGCAGCGGCAGAAAACCCTCCTATTACATAGATGCCTACCAGGTGTCACTCGTAGCATAGATTCAGGTGCAGGAAAATTGCAGCTTCGTGATCATTCCTTTTTTTCTTTGTCCTTCTTGCCTGTGCTGATCCTTTTCTTCAAATCCCTTAGCTCATCGGCAAGCGAAAGCGAGTTGTTGCCAACCGCGTTCCCTGTGCTCTCCCATGGGTACACTGTTATCTTGGATACCACTTTAGGCGCAAAGTGCCTGCCTTTGTCGTCAACGACCGCAGTCTTGATGGGCTTGCCCACCTTGAGCTCCTCATCCCCCAATGGTATCCTGTAGCCTATTCCCTTTCCTTCAACGCTAAGTATGTCCACCATCGAGTTCCCGCTCCCTGCCATCACATACGTCTTCCCGTCATCTGTCTCGATCTTTACTCCCTTAAGCTTGCCGTTGAGCAGGTCCCCTGTCTTCGCCCTGATTACCCCGTACCCTTTTCCCATCCCCATTTCATGCAGGTACTGGTACCTTTTCTGCGCCTCTGCAACCGTCGCGTTGTCAACAACTGAACCAGCCTCAGCCTGCTTCGGATTGCCGGGTTTTGCGTTATCCAATAAGGTATCGGCAACCCTTTCCGCTGCTGCTTTCTGGGCCTCTGCCATTTTCCTCCCAGAGCTTTCCCCGATACCCTCGCCTTTCTCGAAATCGAACAGCGACGGAGGCGGCGAAATGACCCCGTTGCCTTTGCCCATCGTGCCTTCCGGCGGCGGTGGCGTAGTCACATTCTCCCTTTCCCTGCCTGCAAGCATGTGTCCCCTGTATGCCGAGAGCGAGAACCTGTACATGTGCGCCCAAAGGCTGTCGTTTCCGGAATAGTCCCTTTCATCCGTTTTTTTCTTCAGGTTGCTGTAGTGTATCGTGTTCATCTCGTTGTAATTGTTGTAGAAGCTCGTCATCCCGAACCTAACGTCGCGCGGTATGACCTGCCTCCAGTGCTTCATCGTCTTGTGCAGCACAGCCTCAGCCTCCTCCCTGTTCCTCTTCAGCATCTCCTCCAGCTCCTGCATCGACGCCTCGGTGCCGTCTCTCTTCCTGTAGTTTCCTGATTTTATCCTGTCGTTGTGGTCCATCAGGTAAACGAGGTATTTCCTTGCATTGGCGGGGTTCTTGAACTCCTCCCTTTCCTCAGTTTCCTTGAATTCCCTTTCCGAGAAATAGCCATTCTTCTCGAATATGCCGACGAAAATTGGCATGTAGTAGTTGACATGGTGGGCGAGCGACTCCCTGGCTATGTTCCTCGCCTCATACGCTGACAGGTTTTCCTTCGAGGTCCTTTCGATTAGGCCCTTTGCGGTTTCGCTGTCTATCGTGTCCGTCTTCTCCAGCCATATCTTGTGCACCTCCTGCCACAGCTTCACAGCTGTTGCGAGCTCGCTTTTCTCGTCAACGTCCTTTATGAGACTTTCTATCCTGTTCTTTTGCTCCAGGCTGAGCCCGGCCCATTTTGCAAATCCGTTGCTCTCGTTGTATTTGACCCCGTTCCTGGTGTATTCCTCGCCGTAGTAATAGTCCTTTATCGTGTCTACCCAGTCCCTCTCTATCTTGTTTATGACTGGTATGTTGCTCTTCCTGTATATCCTCTCCTTGCCCTCGTTCCCGGCGCTGGTTTCCTTGCCCTCGCCGCTCTTCTCCTTTGTAACCATGGAATCGCTATGAGAATTAGTGCCTATTTAGATATTTATAACTTGCATTTGCGCATCTATGCCCCATTTTTCCTGCTTATTCCTGTGCTGCACATGTCCCTTAAGGGGCACCTGCCGCACAACGGGTCCCTTTTCCTGCAGTAGTTCTTCCCCAATTCTACGAACTGCGCATGGAAATCCTTGTACAGGTCAAGCCTTCTTTTTACCGACCGCTCGAAATACTCCTGAAGCCTGTCGTACTCTATGTCCTCGGGCATTTCCGGGTTTATCCTGTGCATGGCCCTTTTCGTATACGCGTCTATCACGAATGCAGGCTTGTTCGCAGCATACAATACTATGGAATCCGCAGTTTCCTTGCCTATGCCGCTGTACGACAGCAGCGCCTCGCGCAATGCCCTCTTTTCCAGAATAAGCAATCCTTTCAGGCTCCCGTACTCGCCAACTATGGACCTGCACAGGTTCCTGAGCCTTCTCGCCTTCTGCCTGTAGTATCCGCTGGGCCTTATGAGCCTCTCCAATTCGCCTATGCGCGCATCTGCTATCCTTTCCATTGATAGGCATCCGGCATCCCTGAGGTTTGCGATCGCTTTCTCCACGTTCTTCCATGTTGTCTGCTGGGTGAGCACCGCGCCTATGAAAACCTCAGAAGGAGTTTCCCCGGGCCACCATCCCCTGTGGCCAAAGTGCCCTCTAAGGGTATTGTATATCAGGATGGGATCTGCGGCTTTAGCTGCGATTACAGCTTCAGCTCCCCTGTCTTTATCTTTCGTATGGTTTCCCTTGGGCTCTCGCCTTCGCATGTGACCCCCATGCTGTTGCAGGTGCCCAGCACCTGGTTGACCCTCTGGCCCATTGAATTGCCGTAGATCTTGGCCTCCTTAGCAGTTGCTATCTTCTTCACCTGCTCGAGGGTTATGTTGCCTACTATCTGGCCCTTCTCCTTAGCCCCCGCCTGTATCCCCAATTCTTTGAGTATCAGCGCGCTGGTTGGCGGCGCCCCTATCTCAACCCTGTAAGACTTGGTTGCGGTATCAACGTGCACCTTGACAGGTATCTTTATGCCTGCATACTGCTTGGTCTTCTCGTTAATCTCGCCCACTATGGCGCCTATGTTTACGCCAAGCGGACCCAGGGCGGGCCCGAACGGAGGCCCTGATGTTGCCTTTCCACCCTCAACCAATCCAGCTATCGTCGTCTCTCCCATAATATCATGCCTTGTTTGCCTTTTGTATCACTTTTGCGGTGTTCATCTTTGTTGTTATCGGTATGGGCACAACCACGTCCATCAGCTCCACGGTTATGTCATCCTTCAGGTCATCGACCTTCAGGACGCGTGCCTTGTACCCCTTGAACGGCCCGGTTGTGAATTCAACGGTATCGCCCTTCTCTATGCCAACGGCATGGCTCCTTACCTCTATCAGCTTGTTTACCTCCGCCTCGCTGAGCGACTTGGGCAATACCCCCCTTATGCTCCTGCCCTTGGTGACGAACTGCCTCGCGGATACCTCGTCCTCAGCCTCTAGTATTATGTAGCCCTTCACGCCCTCAACAACTATTATGGAGTATATGGGCATGTCCACCTTGGATATCTTGTTCTGCAGGATGTTTGCAGCAATCCTCTCCTGGCCGGATGTTACCTTCACGACAAAGTACAATTGAATCACTAGTTAACATTGTTAATATGTCCGATCGTATATATTACGCGCCCTACCATTTGCGCAGGGCGATGTCGGGCAGCCGAAGCTATGTGTTTTTTAACACTAGATATTAAGCATGCAAAGCATATAAAACTTATTGGTGGGTTCCTTGAACATGGATGGTGCGCCAAAGACGAGAAAGTCGTTCGAGACGGAGCTGGAGCGCAGCATAGGCAGGGCCGAGATGGCAAAGCTATCCAGGGGATATGACCTGCTAGGCAATATCGCGATAATAGACTTTGCCGGCGGCATCAGAGACTGCAGGAAGATAGCGGCTGCGCTGATGAGGCATAACAAGAGCATAAGCACCGTTCTTGCAAAGGCCGGCGCGGTTTCCGGGAGGTACAGGATCAGGAAGCTCAAGTACGTTGCAGGCAAGAGGAATTACATGGCAGTGCACAGGGAAAACAACTGCACCTTCAGGTTCGACGTGAGGAAGGTCTATTTCTCGAACAGGCTGTCCTTCGAGCGATCGAGGATAATCAAGCTGGTCAGGGAAAACGAGAACGTAATGGTGATGTTCGCAGGTACCGGGCCGTTCGCGATAGAGATAGCGAAGTCCGTAAAGGGCACGAGAGTAGTAGCCATAGAGCTCAACAAGTCGGCATACGTACACATGCTTGAGAACATAGCGCTGAACAAAACGCCGAACGTGGATGCTATACTAGGGGATGTGAAGAGGGTGTGCGGCAAGTACAGGTCATTCGCAGACAGGATAATAATGCCGCTGCCCATGTCGAGCACCGATTACCTTGACTGCGTAGCTGCAGTGGCAAAAAGGCGCGCGAGCGTGCACATCTACGCGCTCGCATCTATAAGCAGCGGCGGCGAGGACGTGAAAAAAATAGTTAGGGGGCACGCGCTTGCAAACAACTACAAGGTAAGGTTTACCGGCATCAGGACTGTCAGGCCATATTCGAGCAAGCAGGCAGAGATGGTTCTTGATTACAGCATTAGCAAATAGGCTATTTCCTCAAATCGGCCGGTGCTTCGCCAGCCCTTGTATGCTCCCTATGTTTTCGCCTGATGCTCCCGTATCCGTATGCCTGCATGCTTTGCGGCACCTTCTTTACTATGCTCTGCAGGTCTTCGTAGGAGAGGAACTTGGTTGCGACCCTTGCCGCATCTCCGGACAATCCGGATTTCATCAGGTTCGACACTACCTTCGATGACATCTCCTTAATGCCATCGCCTGACAATCCAAAGTTTCCGCTATCCCTTACGATGAGCATGACGCCGATGCATGCATCTGTGCAGGTGGCCCTGCTGTCCCTGTCGCTTTTCATGCTTTCGAGGTAGCGCACCAGCCCGGAAGAAACGCATTCAGCCCTCTTGTGATCGTTGAACCCGAACATACGCGTTGCGTCTGCAACTGTTGCAATGAGCCTTTCCGCATTCTTAGCGCCATCATGGTTGCTTTCTTGTATTTCACCGGCTGCGAGCACCACAAGCTTCGTCGCTCCCTTTGATATGGACCTTGCAACCAGGCTCTCAGGAAGGCAGAACGCATTGGGCACGAGCCTAGCCTTGCCCAGATCGCACCTTTCCACTAGGCAGGCCAGCCCGTCGGATGCGGATGACCTCACTTCCTTGTGCGACAGCCTGCGCTCGCGCATCCTCATTTCTGCGGACTTCAGGTCACCCTCTCCTATCATGCGCTTGATGTCGTTCAGAACGTCGATGAGCATGCGCTTGTCCTCCCTTGCCCTTATGTGCGGCCTTATCATCGAGAGCGCCTGCTGCTCGGTAAGCGCGGATTCCTTTACCTTTCCGTCCTGCAACCTTGGCAGCTTATATATCACATCCATCAATGAACCCCGAATGCAGTATAATCGCGATTCAGATATAAATAAATATGTAGCTTTCGTATAGAATCTAATGACCAGTGGAGCTGAGGTTACCGCATTCGGCAGTGGGTTGAATCTCCAGGAATTCGTGAAGAACGCGACGTGGCGAGAGCTGCTCATGGAGCTTGTCGACACGAACAGGCTGGACCCGTGGGACATAGACATAGCAAAGGTTGTTGACAGCTACATAGCTGCTGTAAGGAAGATGCAGATAATGGACCTGCACATACCAGCAAACATAATGCTTGCATCTTCAATACTGCTGCGCATGAAGAGCGAAACGGTGAACATCCTGCACGAGGAGGAGACGCTTGAGCCCGAGGAGGAATTGCAGACGTTCAGGACAATACCAGATGTGCCGATGCTCGTGCCCAGGCTGAGGCTGCAGCCGAAGAGGAAGATAACTTTGGGGGAGCTCATGGACGCACTTGGCGACGCGATGAAGGTCACGGAGAAAAGGCAGTCTGTGGTAAGGCAGCGGGCGGAGCCGATAAACCTTGTAATAGAACGGGAGGACATAGACGAGAAGATGCACGGCACTCTGAACCTCGTCAGGGAAAGCATGGACCGCGAGGGCATCACGACATTCGCCATGCTTTCGAAGGGGTACAGCTCCATCGAGAGCATACTGCTGGGGCTGTTCGTGCCGCTGCTCTTCCTTGCGCACAGGGGGGACGTGACGTTGATGCAGGACGAGTTCTTCAAAGAAATATTCGTAAAGCTGAACGGCGATTCAGATGGAAAAGGAAAGCAGTGATCAAAAGAAGACGATAGAGGCTGCTCTGTTCGTCTCAGGAAGGGCGATGGAAGTCAGCGAGATAGCAGATATCGTCGGCATAGGCTCTGTCGGGCACGTCAAGAAGATGCTGGACGAATTGATGGATGATTACCAGAAGAGGGACAGCTCCCTCATGATATCAAAGGTAGGGGAGAAGTACACCCTCGGCATAAGGAACGAGTACGCAAACAGGGTGAACTCGCTTGCAGGATCTCCGGACATATCAAAGGGCTCGCTCAGGATACTCGCTTACATAAGCAAGAACGAGCCGGTGATGCAGAACGCTGTTGTAAAGGCCTTCGGGAGCTCCACATACGACCACATGAAGGAGCTGGTGGAAAAGGAATTCGTGAAGACGATAAGGATAGGGCGTACCAAGAGGATAGAGACGACAGGCAAGTTCAAGGAATACTTCAGCCTTTGAGCTCCCTAGCAAACTATTTTAAAATTGGAGTGCGTGTTTATATCATGGATCTTAAAGGGAAGAAGTGCAAGCCGTGCGAAGGTGGAACGAAACCCATGGGCAAGAGGGAATCTGCAAAGTACCTCAAGTTCGTAAATGGATGGGTGCTTGAAGGCAACAAAATATCGAAAGAGATGGATTTCAAGGACTTCAATAAGGCAATGGCATTCACGAACAAAGTTGCTGCTGTAGCAGAAAGGGAAGGGCATCACCCTGACATGTACCTGCATGACTGGAACAAACTGCGAATAACCACATACACGCATGCCATAGGCGGCCTCTCAATAAACGATTTCATACTTGCGGCAAAGATAGACGGCATATGAATCGATTACAGATTGCGTATCCCGTGCTGCTCGCTTTCCCATTCTCGCCTGCCGGGGCTGAAAGTTACAGTCAACCCAAACTTGTGCCCGAACATTTTGTACGGGACAACGCCTATTTTGCACTCCGTGCAACCCAATGCATTGCTTATCGAGCCTCTGAGGCTTAGCACCTCTATGGGATTGCTTTCCGCATGTATTGACAGGTCGTCTGGCGCAATTATCACGGACCTGCACGAAGATACCCTCAGCTTTATGTTCTTCCCTATCAGCTCCTCTATTTTTTCCAGGTTATTTATCCATTGCCTTTGGGTAAAATGGGTAAGTATCCCTGATCTGCCCCCTTCCGATTCCATGTGCAGAATTGTGGCGATGCATCCGTTGAGGTACATGGTAACAAGATCCCCCTTTGAGGCATACTTGCCATCATACATTCCGACCTTGTTGCCTGGAAGACTGATTGGTGTAATGCCATCGTGATAAGCCCTTAGCATGTCCTGCAGTTTCAGAGTCTCATCATAAGCCAAATGCAAATTACTTTTGAAGTGCTTGCTGTGCAAATTACCACTTTTAGCTTATGCATGGGGGAAATATTTATACGTAACTGTGCATGCGGCGGGCAAGCATAAATCATTAATAACATTCAAGTGAAATTACACTACTGCATCGGGCCTGTGGTCGAATGGTAAGACGTTACCTTCACAAGGTAAAGATCAGGAGTTCGATTCTCCTCAGGCCCATACTGCACCATCGGAATGCGGTTGGCAATCATGAATCCCATTTCCTCAATCGAGAACGGCTTCATAAGGCTCGCATATCTTGCAAGCGGGTGGAAGATACTGGAAAGAAGGGGAAACATATTCGTGCTTGAGGACAGGGGAAGCATAATAATGAAGTGCGGCTATTCTACCACGTACTCCATACTCAACAAGAAATCAATTTACACGCACTCCTATTTCGATTACTTCATACCACTTGCGTACCTGCACAATAGGCCGAGGATACTCGTCATAGGCATGGGCGGGGGAACGATACCGCTGCAGATGGCAAGGCTCCTGGGTAGCGATGCGTCCATAGAGGTTGTCGACGTGAACGGCTCCATAATGGAGCTGGCCAAAAGGCATTTCCTGAAGGGCGAAAGCATAAAGACGGCAATAGGCGACGGAGTCGAATACCTCTCGGGAAAAAGGCGCGAGTACGATCTGATAATACTCGACGCTTTCGAAGGTCCAAGGATACCGCAGCAGTTCCTTGAGCGCAGGTTTGCCGAGATTGCCGGTGACGCGCTCGCAGATGATGGCATACTCGGCATAAACGTCGATACGATGGACGGCAGGGTAAAGAGCTACATGAAAATCATGCAGGAGCGCTTCAAGGTGTACAGCATAAGGCCGTCGCTCACGTCAACGAATCTTATACTTATCTGCTCCAAAAAACTTGACAATAATCAAATAGCTGATGCTGTAAATTCACGTATCAAGAAAACAGGGGAAAACGAATTCCTGGTAAGGAGGTACGCAGGCCTGCATTCCAATGGCAAAGGATATTAATCCCGTTGCCATAATACTAGGTTGGCAAGGCATGCACGTGAATTCGCCCTGTTTTCCTCATTGGTATGGAATAGTATGGAATATAGTGATCTGATGGATTATGGATTAGGCGTAGTCGGATTAGGGCACTGGTTCAACAGGCTCAACATAGGCATACAGAAGGTCGGGGGCCTTTCGCTGATGAAGGCTGTGGGCACGAAGCCGTTCGATCAGAAGGCGGAGGTCCTGCAGTCATTCGGCATAACCAGGGACAACTACTACATAGCGGATAAGGGGAAAATACCGGATGGGTTCTTCAACGGAATAGACGTGGTTCACATATCCGACCCGAACAGGTTTCATGCGCAGCAGATACAGGATTCGCTCGAGCACGGGAAATATACGATCACGGAAAAGAGCCTTGCAACCAATAGGAGGGAATTCGGCAGGATAGCCTCGTTCATAAGGAAGAGCAACAGCGAAGGCAGGGTATACCTCCATCTCCACTACGTGCACAAGCAGCCGTCGCTGATGCTTAAGGACCTGCTGCCCGGGCTTGTAGGCAGGTACGGCAGGATAAGGGAGGTCAAGGCAACCTTCTTCGAGAAGGCAAGCGAGGAGGACTCAAGGAGGACATGGCTGTTCGCGCCTGAGAACGGCGGCATATTCATGGACTGGGTGCACCCGTTCGAGGTGCTCTACGATTCGACAGGGTCCACGTTCGGGCACATAAAAGAGCTGTCGCTCTATGCAACAAACCTCTCCTACGATGGCAGGAACCCCACGGGGGTTAGGGCAATAGTGGAAACGAGAGGAAGGAGCTATTCCAAGGGCGCGCTTGCAGAAGTAAACGTTGCCAAGGGCGTTGACGGATTGCATGACTGCAAGTCGATAAAGGTGACATTCGAGAACGGCTTGTACGCCAGGCTGTGCTATGTCGGTGCGGGCGTTGAATCTGCATCATCGGAGAGGGGCACCCTCGAGATAGCCGGAATGCGCGACGGATCCGAGAAGGTCATCATGTCAAGCAGGCTTTCCGGACCCAACCCGTACGAGATATTCGTCGAGGACATAATAGGCCTGTGCAGGGGCAACAAGGTTGGCTTCGGGATAAAGGACATCGGCAAGATCTTCAAGCCCCAGTGGGAGTACCAGCGCCTCTCGAAGTCAAGGGAGCTCATAAGGAACAATGCAGATGTATCCGGGTTCCTGGAGGGTGGCGTATCCGGAATGGGGTACAACAATTCAGAGTGAGTCTGTTCCGCAAATAATCCACATTTAAATAATGTTCTGTTTTAAAGTAAAGAAGGTGCGACCAACATGCCGGACAAGAGGCTGAACGCAGGCTCGATAATAGAGCCGCTGCTGGTTATACTTTCGATAATCGTCTACGTCATGGCAAGGGCGTATCCGAACATGCAGCCGTTCGCGTCAATACCAGAGGCCGCTGCGCTGGCCCTCCAGGTTGCGCTCGGGCTTTCGCTCATATTCATGGGATCCGCCATACTGGACTTCTACGGCAGGTCCATAAGGAACGAGCGCGATGTCCGCGACACCACGCAGGTGTTCAGGCTCATCGCATACCCGATACTGGTCCTTGTGCTGCTCCACACGCTCAACATATCAATAGGCAGCTTGCTGGTCGGCGCGGGGTTCCTAGGCATAATAATAGGCCTTGCGGCGCAGACAAGCCTCGGGAACGTCTTCGCAGGCATTTCCATAATATACGCCAGGCCATTCGCCGTAGGGGACAAGATAACCTTCATACCCATGTATACCGGGAGCCAGCCGCCCACGTACCCGCATGACGTGCTTATGACATCGATAACAGGAACTGTGAAAAGGATCGGCATTGTATACACGAGGTTGCTCAGGGACGACATGTCACTCATATACATACCAAATGCAGCTCTAAACCAGGGCTATGTCCAGAACCACAGCAGGATGGACGAGAAAATGGTAAGGATAAGGCTTGACTCAAGCAGGGACATAGACATCGAGTCCTTCAGGAAAAGGCTGGTATCAAGGCTGAAGAAGGAAAACGAGCAGGAGTACGACAAGCTGATGGCGCTTGAGGCCAAATTATCGCTCATGAGCACCCCTGACTCAATAGGCATCATAATAACAGCAAGGGTGAAGATACTGGATTACGACAGGCTGAGCCAGTGGCTGCTTGAAAACTCGATAAAGGCCCTGAACGGCAGCAAGAAGGGCAGCCCAAGGCAGGACTGACTTCTCAGTAAAGATTGCATATGTCCGTCTCGACATTCCTCATGAATGGCATCATCTTGAGCACGTCTTTCTGGTTTTCAGCCCACCTGCGCTCGTGCTTGTCTGAAGCTACTATCTTCAGCTTCCTTATGCCGAGGTTTATTGCGGCTATCTCTATGTCAGGCATTATGTCTATTATGCTGAAGGCGTTGAGGCAGTACATGGACCACGGGTCTATGTGCAGCTTGTCCGCCAGCTCCCCGTAT
The DNA here is from genome assembly GCA_028866575.1 of Candidatus Micrarchaeota archaeon. NCBI lineage: Archaea > Nanobdellati > Microcaldota > Microcaldota archaeon. The sequence continues at coordinate 55,106 of JAGWHU010000006.1, forward strand.
TTCCCGGTATAGGGCTTGCCTATGGCCAATACGTACTCCTCGTGGGATTCCGGAACCCCGAGCTCCTTGACGTCCATAGTCCTCACGCTGGTCTCTATGCCAGAGTCCCTGAACTTCTGCAGCGCGTTTCCCTGCAGCTCAACGTTAAGTGATTCGACGTCCACGGGGCTGGCGAATGATTTCTTCTCCTTGATGAACTGGCTCACGAGCACGTTGTTCACCATCTCGCTGACCTCTATGGACTTGTTGGAGGCCTGGTATACGACGTTGCATGCGCCGCATTCGTTGTGCTCGAAGAAGAGTATCCTCTTTATCCCCTCGTTCTCCTTGAGGATTATGTCAAGGGTTTCCTCAAGGCCGTTGACGTTGCCCCCAGCATTCCTGACGAACATGACGCTTCCCGGCTCGTATTTACCTGCCTCTTTGTCAAGCGCCTTTCCGAGCCTCCTGTCCATGCAGGCGCCTATTATGGTTTCTATTCCCGTTTTCCCGTCTTTTGTTGCATTCATCGCAAGACCTCTTGATTCGTTGTTTTTTGAATGTGAGCCTGGTAATATTTATTCCTATTGCACTGCGGACCTGGCGAGCGCGGAGTCGCAGAAAGGCATCGCGTCATAGCCCTGCGAGCGGAGGTTCTCGGCGAATGGGGCTGCATTGGTCCCGTATGTGAGTATGCTTTTCGCGCCGGTTTCCTCTATGTAGTCAACGCTCTGGCTGAAATCCGCATGGTCGCTGAGGGGGAACTGCACGTCGGTATTGAACCTGAAGGTCTTGGCGAATCCGGTTGCCACAGCTGTGTACACTTTCCTTCCGTGCGCTGATTCCAGGACGGATCTCATCGACGCGAGGTCCCTGCTGTCCGTTATGCCGACGAAGTTGTCCCTAACTATGCTGTCGTAATCATCGTCGCCGTATGCGGATGAGTATGAAAGCCTTATGCCGTTAAGGGAATACACCCTGGATACCCTGCTTACCTTCCTGCTCACCAATGGCTTTATGCCGATGTCGTTGAATATCGCTATCAGCTCCTGCGCCTTGCCCATCGCATATGCGCTGAACACCACTATGCCATTCCTGAGCCTCTTGAGCGTCCAGTCCTGTATTGCAGATTCCACTTCCTGCTTGTCATCGAACCTCGGGAAGGAGCTCGGATAGGTTGAATCCATTATGAGTACGTCTGTGTCAAGCACCTTTATCGGCCGAGCGGTCTTCGACCTTGCGGTCTGGAAGTCACCGGTGTATGTTATGCGCCTTCCTGACGCGCTGTCGTTTACAACGAGCTGCCTTGAGCCAAGCATGTGCCCTGCCTCAACCATCTCGAATGCGGATCCATCTGCCCTGTTGCGTATCTCGATGTTGTGCGCCTGCTCTATCAGTTGCAGCGTCTGCTCGCTCGCGAGTATGCCCTTCGACGCCCTTACAGCGCCTATGTGGTCCGTGTGCGCGTGCGATACGAAATCCACGTCCGAATCGTGCTCCCTCCTGTCAAGGGATATCCTGGTATTATTTGATTGGATCATCTGGTCGCCATCTGCCGGTCGTCAGCAAAATACCTTAAAAGTATTATACGACTGTGTCATATTTAAATATTTACATCAGCCTAATATTACTTATGGAAAAAGTAGAGGATCTGATTATAATAGGCGGAGGACCCGCAGGATACACTGCAGCGATATACGCGGCAAGGGAGGAATTCAGGCCCCTGGTGATAGGCGGCGCGCTTAGCGGGGGCCAGCTGATGCTCACCAGCGCGGTTGAGAATTATCCGGGGTTCCCTGACGGGATTCTCGGCCCTGAGCTGATGGACCTGTTCAGGAAGCAGGCCGAAAGGTTCGGCGCAAGGTTTGTTGACGACAACGTTTCAGGTGTGGATTTCTCAAAGAGGCCTTTCAGCGTGTTCGTGGACAAAAGCGAGTACAGGGCGAACTGCGTCATAATAGCAACAGGGGCTTCTGCGAAGTGGCTTGGCATAGAGTCGGAGCAGAAGTTCATAGGCAAGGGTGTCAGCAGCTGCGCGACCTGCGACGCGCCTTTCTTCAAGAACAAGGACGCGATAGTTGTCGGAGGAGGCGACACAGCCATGGAGGACTCGATGTTCCTAACAAAGTTCGCAAGGAGCGTTACGATAGTGCACAGGAGGGACTCATTCAAGGCAAGCAGGATAATGCAGGAAAAGGCGAAGTCAAACCCTAAGATAAAGATCATGCTGAACAGCGCGGTGGAAGAGATAACGGGCAACGAAAAGGTTACCGGTGCTAAGATAAAGAACACTGCAAGCGGGGAAACGACCGACATGAAGATTGATGGGGTGTTCGTTGCCATAGGACATTCCCCGAATACCGCTTTCCTCAACGGGGCGCTCAAGCTTGACGAGCACGGCTACATAATGACAAAGGATGAGGTAAAGACAGACATAGATGGCGTATTTGTGGCGGGTGACGTATCCGACAGGGTCTACAGGCAGGCCGTCACAGCTTCAGGCAGCGGCACCAAGGCTGCGCTGGAGGCAAGGAACTACCTCCATGGACTAGGAAAGTTCTGAATCAATTGCAGGGCTCTTTATGCCCATCTTGCTTATGTCGAAGATCCTCTTGGCCTGGTATTCTATGCCGCCGGAAAGCACGTACGTATCCGTATCGTGCACGTCCTTCAGGAACCTGGACATGTAGGCTGAAAAATTGCCGTTGTTGCACACCAGTATGCTGCCCCTTAGCTTGGAGAATTTCTGCTTGTCCATGTGGACAAAGTCGTTAGGATTGACGGCCAGTATCGCGCTGCCGTCTATGTCAAGCTTGTCAGCAACGTATTCAAGCGGCTCCCTCCCCAGCCATATGAATTTCGAGCCGGTGTACTTTATCAGCCTTCTGGAGGTTTCCATGTCCACGAAATTGGAATCAACATTGCCATACCCGATGTTCATCTGGCTTGCTATGCTCTCCTTGCTTTCCTTGACGTCGCCTCTCAGATACTCCGTCATCTTCTCCAGGAAGGTGAATATAGCCCTGGCATCATCGGTCTTGAGCCCGTCCACCTCGCCCTCGCCGTTGCTTGCGCCGGTATTCATGTGTATGTACAGCGACGAGAATTTCATCCCGGTGTAAAGCGTTATGTTTATTATGTTGCTGTATGGTATGGACTCGTATTTTGTAGGGGAGAAGACGTTGTGGCCTGTCCACAGCGACCAGAACGACGGCTTGACAACTATGACGCGCTGGTTCGTGGCCAGCACCCGCATAGGTGCAAAGGACTTGAGCAGGCTCTGCTTCGCCTCTATGACTGTGTATTCATCCTTGTACAGTATGTGCCTCAGGACATTGTAGCATCTCTCGCTGTGCAGATGCCTTGGAAGAAAATTCCCCGGAAGGAACAACACTGCCTTTTCTATCGCGGCTTCGATAGCAGAGATGTCACGACTTGCATCCCTTTCCGCCGAAGTGTTCTCGGCCATTTGCATCACCCAACAACTCACCCATTATACTATGCATATAAGTTAATATAAGCGTTTCCGAGGTTATGTGGTATTGCGGTATATGTGCATTTTGGCATCTCCGAAACAGTTGCGCCAAAACAGGAAAACCTAAAATTTTGAAAGCAATTAAAAGCTTGAAAAAAGCATAGCATTATGGTGGATGGTGTGGATGCACAGGGCTTCGGCGAGGCCGAGGGCAGCAACATAGAATGGGTAGGGCAGCTGCCGTTCAGGCTGCAGGAGAAGGAGATGATACTGAGGCAGGTGAAGCCCAAGTTCCTGGGCTTCATGCTCTCGAGAACATTTGGCGCGTACATAGCATTGGCCATGTTCATGATCGCGCTCATTGCAATTTCCGGCATACTCGTACTCCCTGCGTACATTGCCCTCGGGGGTGCGGGGATACTCATCCTGATGTTCGTAATAGTGTCGATAAAGCCGCTTGTGACGTACGGCAAGTTCCTTTATTGGATAACCAACCACAGGGTAATAGGGAAGAGGGGCGTCATAGGCTACAGCGTGGATTCCATACCGTTGGAAAACGTGACGGACGTAGTGATCAACAGGAGCACGATAGACAGGCTGCTCGGACTTTCTTCGCTGATAATAGTGCCCATGACGACCGCAAGGACCAGCGGCAACTCGCCTGACGAGCAAACGCAGAACCCCAACTTCTTCCCCGCATTGAGCCCAGATACAGCCGAGGAGTTGCAAAAACTCCTGTTCGACCTGAAGGACTCAAGGAAGAAGGAGCTTTCAGCAGCGGCGGCACCACCGGTACCAACCGCGGTTGCAGGGAGATAGAATGCGCAGCATGAAGGTGCTTTTCGTAATGCTATCGCTGCTAGCGCTGGCAGGCGTTTCCAGGGCGGATTCTATGGTGACGATACTTGATTATCACCAGTTCGCGCCCAACGGCACCGAGACAAGCCAGTACATAACAAACTACAGCGTATTCATGAAGCAGATGGACTGGCTGCAAAGGAACAACTACCACACCATAACGCTGGCAAGGCTGGTTGATTACATGGCGAACGGAACCCCGGTGCCGCAGAACACCGTGGTTCTCACCTTCTCCGACGGCTGGAAAACGGACATAACTTTTGTGCAGCCGGTGCTGAAATCGCACGGGTTCGTAGGGACATTCTGCATCGTTGCAGGATACATGGCTAATTCCTATCCTGCATTCATGAATACTTCCGATGTCAAGTACCTGCAGGGCCAAGGCGACGAGATATGCGGCCACACGTACAACCACCTGAACCTTGTCAATCCATCGGAGAACCCGAATGACGAGGCTGCAAATTGGGTGCTCGAGCTGAACGTATCAACAAACATGTTCAGGAGCAACGGTATAAACGTGACGGATTTCAACGTTCCGTATTGCCAGTACAACGAGTCGCTTGTAAGGTGGGTAGAGGCGTTGGGCTACAGGGCCACAAAACTGTGCGAAAACAACTTCCAGAACTTCAGCGATCCTTCCATAGACCCGAGGTTTGATTACACGATGTTCGGGACCAATGCGCCTTACTGGGGCATAACGGATGTAGAGCCGAATGCGACGCTTGCGAACATAACCGTTTTTGCAAACCTGGTAATGGACGGCGACAGGGGTCCTCAGGCCACGATTACCACTACAATAGCAACAACGGCAATCAGCTCGACAACAATCCATTTTGCGACAACGACGATAAGCCAGAATTGCATGTACAGGAATTCGGGAGGGGCGGACGACAGCGGTTGGTGGTGCTTCACAGTGCCAGGAAACGATTCGGGGGAGGAGCTTAGCTGGGTGACAAGATATTTCGGGATATGCACAGCTACGCTTGTTTCGGACAACAACATACCTCCTGACGCAAAGACATATTCTGGGGAGGTGCTCAGGATACCCAACGGCAAGGGATGCCCGGTCGCGGCCATCGCACCGGATCCTGGCATTACAATATACCCGATAACGATAGGCAACACAGGCCCGGGCAAGAAGCCGATATTCGGGCCCATAACCTATGCCGTCATAAAGATGATCAAAGATCTGGGCATGAAGTTCTTCAGCGTGATAGAGCAGGAGATAAAATAGATCACACAAGGGCCCTTTGGCCCGTTCTCTTTTCCAGCATGTAGACCCTTACGCCTACCTTCCTCACGCTCCTGCCGCTCGTGATTTCGGCGAGCAGCGGCAGGGCTATGCCCTCCAGCGCCTCTATTGAATCGGCATAGTTGCTGATCTTCCTGTTCTTTATGCGCTCGGTGAAATCGGAATACCTTGCCTTTACCGATATCCCTTTGAACCACATCCCCTTTTTTTTGACTTCCAGTATGACCTCATTGGACAGCTTCCTCGCCATGCTGGCAATCTTGGCCCCGTCCCTTGTGTCGCTCTCCAGCGTCCTTTCCCTGCCTATGGAAAGCACAGCGTCGTAATTGCCGCTTACCCTGCTATTGTCCATCCCGTTCGCAAGCAGGAAAAGCTCCCTGCCGAATGCCCCGAACATCTCTATCAACACGTTGGGGTCCGCTTTTGAAAGCTGGCCTATTGTAGTTATGCCCCTTTCCCTGAGCCTGGCCTCGCTGCTCCTGCCCACGCCGAGGATGCTGCCTATGCCCTTGTCCTTCAGGAACTGCTTGATCTCTTGCTCTTTGAGTATGCCTATGCCGTTGGGCTTGGCGCTGTCGCACACGATCTTGGCGTATGTCTTGCCCGCGCATATGCCTATGGTGCACGGCAGCTGCATATCCTTGTTTATCTTATCCTTGATGGACTTTGCGAGAGTTTCCGCGTCCGGATAGCTGATGTCGCCTATGTCTAGCGCAGCCTCGTCTATGCTTATGACCTCCGTCTTGAATCCGTAACTTTTCAGCATCTCCATCACCTTCCCTGAAACCTGCTCGTAGAAATTCTCGTCGGATTCAAGATATACCAGATCCGGATCCAGCCTCAGAGCCTGCATCGTCGGCATGCCGCTGCGTATCCCGAATTTCCTGGCCTCGTAATTGCACGTCTGGACAACCCCCTTCTCCTTCCTTGCTATGGTTGCAGTGCCAACGACCAGCGGCTTTGATTTCAGATCGGGGTGCCGGGACTCCTCGCATGCTGCGAAGAAATAATCCATGTCAAGGAACAACACCAGCGGCAAAGACACACCCACGGAGAAACAAATAAATTAGAGAACGGAATGTATATATAACATGAGAGGCAGCGTCTTCCAGGGGATGTTCTACCCGTCAAGCAGGCCGGAGATACGGAAATTCGTGGAGTCATCTGTGAAAGATGCGGAAATCGGCGAGGACGTCGATGGCGCGAATGCGTACGTGTCACCGCATGCCGGATACATGTACTCCGGCGGCACGGCAGCATACACCTACAGGGCGCTGATGGAAAACCGAAAACTCAAAGATGCTGATTCAATAGTGTTTGTGGGGCCCAACCATACGGGTAACGGAAGGCCCATATCCGTATCGATGGAAGACTGGGAAACCCCTGCGGGGAAATCGCTGAACGACAGGAAACTCTCGAAGGAGATAGCTGGAAGCTCAGAATACATAGACGTGGACGAGGAGGCCCATTCCGGGGAGCACTCTATAGAGGTGCAGCTGCCGTTCCTGCAGTGCCTTGCGCCCGAGAAGAAGGTATCAATAATATGCATGGGAGACCAGGGCCTGAAGGCAAGCAGGATACTGGCTGATGCGATAATAAAGGCATCGGAGAGCACTCGCAGGAATATACTGGTGATTGCAAGCTCGGACTTCAACCATTACGAATCCGCTGAAACTGCAAGAAGGAAGGACATGAGGCTCCTGGATGCAGCAAAGTCCCTTGACAGCGCAGGCATCATAAGCCTTGCTGGCGAAACAGGGGACAGCGCGTGCGGGATAGGCCCGATTGCGGTTGCGATGCTCTTTGCAAAGCACAGCGGCTCTAAGAGGGGTGCGGTGCTCAAGTACAGCAATTCCGGGTACGCAACAAAGGACTATTCAAGCGTTGTTGCGTATTCATCGATTGCATTCGTATAATCAGGAAAAGCTATTTAAATCCTCTCATCTTTATATAATGGAACAATGGGGGAGTATGTATATGTTGAAAATAGCACCCAACACTAGGGCAATTGGCATTATCCTGGCGCTTTCATTTCTGATAATGCAGTTCGGCGTACTGCAGTTTGGTGCACAGCCTGCACAGACGATAACGGGGCTTTCTGTATTCGATGTATCCCAGAGCAGTGCGACAATATACCTGAACAGCAGCCTTGCCATACCGTTCACGATGAGGCTCACGAACGGCACATCAGGGACATCTTACTTAATAGTGGCCAATGGTGCGGCCCTACAGGCAAACGGCATATACGTAGGCATAAATCCGAGCAGCGGATCGCCGTCATTCAACGGCACGTTGTACATAAACACCAACATAAACAGCAGCGTGGTTCCGGGCACGTACGTGCTTAAGATAGAGAGCGGAGGCGCAGACCCACTGTATCCGGGGGTATTCAACTTCACGCTTACAGTAATGAACACAGCAGTGCCGATAACTACGCCGCCCATATCCGGGCACACGACATCCTATTCCGTGACATCCGCCCCGACAACCGTTACGCAGTCGCAGGGCGGCGGATCGCTTGGGGGGCTGTCGATGTCAAGCCTTGAGATAGCGGGCATAATAATAGTGATAATAATCATTGTTATCGTGCTGTTTGCTGTTTCCAGGAAGAAATAACGGGATGCAGGCCCGTTTGATGCCTGCACATTTTTATATTTTTATTCTACTATGCCTACCCCTATGAAGTCCTCGTTCCTGTATATCGCGAATCTTCCTAGCTCGCCGTACTCCTTGAACCTTTCTACAGGATAGGGCTTTCCGAGATTTACATCAGCATACACAACGCTGTTTGCCGCAACGCCCTTTGAAGGCGAAGGTGCAGAATACGACCCGGATATGGGCGAGAGCACCCTCTTTATTTTCAGGCCCTTTAGCTGCAGCTCGTGGCTGTTTATGCGTATCGAAAGGCCGGAGCCGGCCTTCCTGCCTTCAAGCCCTTTTATCAGGAACATCTTTGCTCCGAAAGAGCCCCTCCTGTGCGGGGCCTCGCCCTTGCCGTATATGACGCTGCCGCGCTCTATGCCAGTGGTGCCGCCGAACATGATAGCCACGTTTGTGCCCGCATGGGCAGACCTTACTTTCTTCCCCTTCACGTATATGCTTTTTATCGTGCCTGTCCTGCCTGAGGGCTCTATCCTTATCGAGTCGCCAGACTTCATGGAGCCGCTGTACACTATCCCGAACACGGATTCCCTGCCGTCTATTTCCATGCTGTCCTGCACGAATACCCTGAGCCCTTTACCCTTTTTGCCTGTTCTGGAATGCCTTGCGGCAAGCTCCCTTATGAGCTCAAGCATAGGCTTCCCCTTGTACCACTTCATTCTCCCAGATTTCGACACGAGGTTCTCGTTGTTGTATGCGGATATTGGCACGTAAGCAACGGGTCGGCCGAAACCTATGGAGCCAAGGTATTCGGATATTTCGCCCTTGGCGCTTTCGAATACCTTCCTGTCGTATTTCGCGTAGTCCATCTTGTTTACCGCGACTATGAGCGCCTTGGTGCCGAACATGCTTGACAGGAATATGTGCCTCTTCGTCTGCGGCCTGAATCCCTCATCGTCCTTTACGGATACCATCAGCACAGCTATGTCGCTGTTGGAGGCCCCGCTCATCATGTTCTTTATGAGCTCGAGATGCCCCGGCACGTCTATGAGCTCCAGTATCGCGTTCCTGTAGACCAGTTCCGCCCTTGTGGTGTCTATTGTCATCTCCTGCTCCCTTTCCTCTGAGAAGCTGTCCAGTATGTGCGCGGGTTCGAACCTCTTCGACCTGCTCGCTTTCCTGACCTCGCTTATCCTTGCCTGGGTGGTCGAGCCCGTGGCTATCAGAAGGTTTCCTATGAGTGTGGATTTCCCGTGGTCCTTTTCGCCAAGCATTGTTATGACGTACTTGTCCATGCAATCATCTCACATGTATCCAAGGGCCCTGAGCTTTTCCATGATGTATTCCTTTTCCTTGTCCTGCTGCCTGCCGCTCCTTTCCTCGGTTTTCGTGCCCCTCAATTCTGCTATTATCTCCTCTATTGAATCGGCATCCGACTTCAGCGGCACGGTGCAGTGGGTGCACCCGAGGCTCCTGTACCTGTAGCCGTTCTTAGCGAAGTATAGCGGGTTCATCGGAACCTTTTCCTTCTTGATGTAGCTCCAGATATCGATCTCGTTCCAGTCAAGCAGCGGATGTATCCTTATGTGAGAGCCTTTCTTGTCAAGCTTTGACGTGTAGTTGTTCCACAATTCAGCTGGCTGGTTCTTGTAGTTCCACTTGAACTCCTTGTCCCTTGGCGAGAAGTATCTTTCCTTCGCCCTTATCCCGTGCTCGTCCCTCCTTATCGAAACTATGAGCGCGTCGAACCCGTGCTCGTCCATTACCTTCTTGAGCGCCGTCGTCTTGTTTGCGCCGCAGCACGCGAATCCGGACATCTCCTCCTTTATCTCGCTCCTCGCGACTATGAGCTTCATCTTCCACTTCCTCGCCAGTTCCTCCCTGAACCTGTACGATTCCGGAAAATCTATGGAATTGTCTATGTGTATGACAGGGAATGGTATCTTCCCAAGGAACGCCTTCCTGGCCAGCGCGAGCATGGCCGTTGAGTCCTTGCCCATGCTCCACAGCGCCGCCATGTTCTTGAACTTGGAGTTCGCCTCCCTTATTATGAATATGCTTTTCTCCTCCAGCTTGTCCAGATCTTGCTCCATCATCTATATCGCCTTCCTGTTAACGTCAAGCTCCTTGAGGTACATCGTTGCGCCCTCAATGCCCTTACTTGTCTCCTTTATTATGGGAATCCTGTAAAGCTGCCTGTAGCTGCCGTCATATATGACAGCATATGCCTCCCTGAGGCTCATCTTCCCCTTCAGGCTGCTCGGATACACCACATAGTAGTATTTCGCCCTGTCCTTCAGCATCCTCTTCCTGAAAAGGCCCCAGTTCCTCTCATCTGGGTTCCTGCTGAACTCCCCAATGAATGGATCGCTCCCCGTTGTCTTGGCTCTTGCCCTTGGCACCATAACACCTTATTATACATAATTATAGAAAAATTATACATAATTAGATATAAAAACCTTTTCATCCAAGCTATTACAGATACTATGAAAGTGAAAAGGGCCAACAAGACCGCCTTTACGAGCATATCCATACCTACGCGCCTTTTCGCGAAGGTGGAGAAGCACATCTCCAATACGGGCTTCCCTTCGGTGTCAAGCTACGTGGCTTTCATACTGAGGGAGGTGCTGAGCGAGAAGGGGAACAGGAAGGCGGACTACGAGGCAGAGATAATAAGGGCAAGGCTCAGGGAGCTCGGATACATGTGACCATCAGCCCGGAAGCGCTGAAAGCACTTCCTTCTCATGCCCAAGTGGCTTCACCCTCCCGAATATCCTAATTATCTTGCCGTCCCTGCCTATGATGTATGTTTTCCTGAGAGTGCCCATACCGAATACGCCCTTGTCGCCGTATGCACCGTACTCCTTTATTGTCTTGCTTTCGGGATCGGAGAGCAGCAGGAAATTGAGCGAATACTTGTCGCAGAACTTCCTGTGCGAGTCCGTGCCGTCCTTGCTTATCCCTATCACCTCAGCATTCTTCCTCCTGAAGCCTTCAAGGGACTCGTTGAAGCCCTTTGCCTCTATCGTACATCCAGGGGTATCGTCCTTCGGATAGAAGTACAGCACCACAGTCCTGCCCTTGAAGTCGCTCAGCCTGTATGTCTTCCCGTCAGCGCCCTTCAGCGCGAACGCCGGGGCCCTTGAACCCTCTTTTATCATTTAAGCACCGTATTGCTTATTAAATTGAAATTTATTAATCATATCCGTATACTTTGGCTATAATGCATACTGCAGGTGATACCATAAAACTGAGCATGCCCAATTTCCTTGGCAAGAAACCACTCATTACCATAACCGCAATAAACATAAGGCTTCACGGGTACATGCACTCAATAGCCGGCATGGACGTAAGGGAAGACAGCTTCTCCATAGAGGTCCCTTTCAGGAACAAGACGCACACGGACATGCTCACCGATGCCGCATCTTTCAAGTCCCAGAAGGCGGAGCCGATAAAGGTCAAGGGGATAACCGTTGCAGATCCATTCAGGCTGATTTCCGTTGATCCGAAGCCGCCGATAGAGATAAAGGCGGATGACAGGGTGGTGTTCAAGCTTGTCCTGGCCGCGCCCTCTCACAGCTATTCCGGCCCGCTGGGCATAGCCTTTGAATCCGACAGCGCCGAGATGGTCCATATAGAGATCTCAGGGACGGTGCTTGAGGCAAAAGGCGTAAAGGTTCCCATAGAGACATCCTCAAGGATACTCAACCTGCCGAAGGGGCAGATTTTCACTGAGAAGATACAGCTTTACAAGGGATTCAGCTTCGGGGACACGATCAGCAGCATAGAGGTGGCGCACCCGTTCAAGTTCGTCAGCTCCCAGCCGAAACTCCCGTTGAAGATAGACAACCCGAACAGCTACATACTGGACATACACATTCAGCCCCCGCCATCCTCTTATGCAGGGAAATTGGAGGTCAGGATAAGCTAATTGTGATAACATTCCAGTTGGGTACCGATTTGCATCGATACCCAAAACAGAATTCGGTATTAGACTCGTGCTCGATTCACGTCAGATATATGCCTGTCGTAGCATGAAGAGCAACGGGCAAGCGAAATTCCATGCAAGAAAACCTCACTTGCATTGCTCGTATAGTCATTGTTTCCACATCATCTGCGTACAGTCATCGCACCATATGCCTTGCACCTTGGCTTCGTATTATTTATGCTTACCATCACTATTGCGTTCCTGTCCAGCAGCGGGTTCCTCCTTACAGCCTTTGCCTCAACCCTTTCCTTTGCTTCCCAAATTCCTTTTTCGTCGCCCATTTTTGTCACCCGGATATCTTGTATCTCTAAATCTATAATAAAGCCTACGCGATGTTTCGGTAATAATGACGAATAGCGGCACCGCAACGCCGTACGGTGATTGACGGAGGGCAGCTAAAGGTTTATATATGAACCAATAGAGAGAATCAGTTAACAGTGATAAACATGGTAACAACCACATCAGGGAATGAGACAAGCGCACCCGACGGAAGGATAAGGGAATACCTAGAGCCGCTAGGGGGCAGAAGGAAGGGCTTATCAGAAAAGAATGCAAGGCTGCTTTCGTTGATAAGGACTGAGGACCTTCACCCGAAGAGGGCCTCGGCAAACAGCAAAGAGCCGTATTTCAGCGGCGACGGATGGAGCAACAGGTAAACAGGCTCACTTGTTTTTTGCGGCGAGCGCCAGCCCTGCAAGCATCGCTTCAAGCTGTATGCGCTCGTTCGCCCCTTCGACTATCCTGAAGTTGTACTCCCCTATGTCCTTTATTATCGAGAGCTTTGCCCTCTCGTCTATTCCGGTTATGTTCTGGACCTCCTTGTAGCACTGCGTTAGTATGTCCTCGGCGCTCATGCCGTGCTTGAGCATCAGGTTGTCCAGCTCGTTCCTCGCGTTCATGAAATCTGCGCTCACAGCATACTTGAGCATGGACATTATCTCCTTGGGCCTAGCCCTTGCCGCTATGTCGTATATGCTTGACTCGTTTATCCTCTTGTGCTGCGCCGCGGCGCTCTGGAGGACGTTGGTCAGCCTTCTCAGGTCGCCATCGCCAACGTATATGAGCGCGCCGATGGCCTTGTCGTCTATGTCAAGCGACTCCGCATCTATTATGCGCTGCACGTACTTGCGCATGTCCTCCTCGCTCAACGGGCGAAACCTGAAGACTACGCACCTGCTCTGTATGGGCTCTATTATCTTGCTGGCGTAATTGGCGCTGAGTATGAACCTGGTTTCTGACGCGAATACCTCCATCGTCCTTCTCAGCGCGTGCTGCGCATCAGCGGTGAGCGCATCGGACTCGTCAAGGAATATTATCTTTATAGGTACCTTCGCTATTGATATGGTCTTTGCGAATTCCTTAACCTCTCCCCTAATTACGTCTATGCCTCGCGCATCCGACGCATTGAGCTCCTTGAGCGCTGCATGCACGTTGTCCCCGTAGAGGTCGTTGGCCATGGCAATGGCGCACGCGGTCTTACCTACGCCAGGAGATCCAGCGAATATCATATTAGGGAAATTCCCCCTCGATACAAAGGACTTCAATCTTTCCACTATCAGCTTCTGGCCTATTATGTCGTCTAGCGCCTTGGGCCTGTATTTTTCAGTCCACGGTAAATCGATAAGCATGAATCCCACTACAAAGAACAGAACAGTATTATTTCGTGAAAGGTATTTATTAACTTTTCCTTAAATACTTATCCGTCGTAAATCCTAATCCGGGGAGCTACGCTAACCTGGCAGACTACCAGCCTTGGGCGCTGGCGATCGGAGTTCAAATCTCCGGCTCCCCGTTTGTATTCTGGGACATAGATAAGCGAGAAAAATTAGAGTTCATTGTTTTGAACTAAAGCCTGTACTTAAAGGCTTTTTAGGTGCAAAGCCGCATGAAAACTTAGCTATAAATATCTCCCGAACGAGAGGTTTACTGTGATGATGTGGTAACAAGGAAGGCCACCACAATGACCTCTGAATTGTTCGAGAGCATGGAAAGGGACAGGGACTATATTTCAATAGCAAGGAAAATCTCATTTATGCTCCGCCGCGATCCGGATATTGCCGAGCTGATAAGGCCGATTGTTGGGGCGGCTACACGCGGTGACTACAGTTCGCAGAAAGCTGTGAACCAGCTGGGTAGGATGGTGAACCTGCACCTTCTCACATGGGAGAGCACCTTAACTGCGCCGTGGAAGAGGAAGATAGAGTCGATTGCCAGCAACATTGCGCTGAATCTCGTGCAAAAATATCCGCAAACAATACGTTTCAATCTGAGTCTTGACGAGGCGTATGCCTTGAAAATGCCGCGGCATGACTTACCGCACAAATGGGGTATGAGCACGACGATAGGCCACCAAGCTGCATACCATGAGGCTGCAGCAAGGGCCATCCTGGACGGGCATCCGGAATTCCTTGACATTACGGAAAAACTGCTTGATGGCAAGAGCATTTACGAATCCTGCTCACTGGTCACGGTGATCGCCAGCCATATACCGATCCTGAACGACATAGTAGACAGGAATCCCGTACTGCTGTACAAGCCGGTATATGCGAACTACAAGTACACGACCCTGGGCGAGGGCCTGATAAAGGAAATGGTGGATGACCTGAGCACCAGGCGCTTCAGGGGATACAACATAACCGCAGTCTCGGAGATATTCGGGAAGATGGTGAAGAGGGATCCGCAATTCCTGCGCATAATGGACGAGCACCTTATCCAGATAAGCGAGCGCAAGGAAATCTTCAGCGATATCAAAATTGGGGAGCTCGGGTTCCTTAAGGACCACTTCAGCAGGCACGAATCCAACCTGACAGAGATACTTAGGAGACTCTACAGGGAAAAATAGCATGGCGGAAAATTACCAACGGTCATCGTTTATCCACAACGGTGCAGGTGACTGACTTTATCGACCTGCTGCTCTTCGCAGCGCCGAAAAGCTTCCTCGTGGTGTCAGCGCTCGCATGCATGCTCAGTATGTCGACGCATGTGCTTGCGTGATGATGGTGCATTGCTGAGCTTATGTCCCTCTCGAACATGTGGAGCATGTCCGACACGTAGTTCTTTTCGCCATCCGCATATGTAAGCACGAAAACGCTTTCCACGTTTCCTTGCAGCGATTCCAGCTTCTCGTAGTCCTTTATAAGGCTCTGCAACGCGCTCCTCAGCATCTTGGACCTGCTCCTGAACCCCAGCTTCCTTTGTATGCCATTAAGGCGCATCAGCGATTCCCTGTCTATAGATATGCTCAATATCTCCAAACAACCACCAAGTTAATAACTTTTCACGGCAAAAGCCGCATAGTTAATAACTAATACAGAAATATTTATTAACATTTATTAACGCTGCGCTTTGAATTATATACGCAATTGACCCAATCGGTGTAATGTTGTTAGGAATAGGATTCATACTGAATCCCTCGCAGGGGCTGACGCTCGGAACGATAATACTCATATCCTTCATACTCGGGCTGCTCCACGGCGCAACGCCAGACGAGCACACGTGGCCTATAACGTTCAGCTATGCGATAAGCAGCTACAGCTCCAGGAAGGGCATGAAGGCAGGCTTCATGTTCTCCAGCGGCTTCACCATACAGCGCGCATTCCTGACAACGCTCGGCTTCCTTGGACTTGCAGCAATATACAAGAAGTACAACCTTGACGGGCCAATATACATAGTTGTCGGAATAGCTATGCTCGTTGCAGGCATGTACATACTGAACAAAAGGAAGTACATACACATACCTTTCGATTCGCTGCTGAAGGGCAGGAGCCACCACTCTGAAGAGGCGGAAAGGATAAGGCCGCACGAGGAGGACGAGCCGCGTGAGGTATCGTTGAAGGTTGCAACCCTGCACGGGCTTATAGCGGGGTTCGGCTTCGGCGCATATGCCACTATATTGACGTTCATACTTGCGCCGCAGGTTCCCAGCCTGATATATGCGCCGCTCCCGGGGCTCTTCTTCGGCATCGGTACAATGATAATGCAGATACTTTTCGGGGCTGCTTTTGCCTATCTTGCAAGGATCAAGAAGCTCAGCGAGAAGGATGTCAGCTACATAGGCAGGAAGACAGGAGGTAGGACGCTTTACTACGGGGGCATGCTGTTCGCGCTGATAGGAGTGCTTGTAGTCGCATTTCCAGCTATAAACAGCTTTGCAATAAGCACCGGCAACCCTATACCCAATCTTGATTCCGTAGGCGTTGCAACGATACTGGTGCTTCTTGTGGTGGGCGTAATAGGGATAGGAAGCCTGGTAAAGGGTTTCATTGACATATCGAAGATCGATGCAACAGGCAGGGCAGCAAAGAGGCAGGATAGCAGGTGACGCGTTACACGCGTTTGCCTACCTTCGCCATCTCATTAAGAACCTTGGAGAATTCGGATCCCACTTTTGTAAGCTCGTATTCCGTTGAGTTTTCGCGGCCCTCGGCGCGCCTTACAACGAGCCCCCTGTATTCCAGGTACTTCAGAGTCCTTGAGAGCGCGGTCGAACTCATGTTGCAGTCCCTCTTTATCTGGTTGAACTTGTTGTGACCCATGAGGAGGCACCTTACTATGTGCCACCTCTGCTTCGTGCTCATTATGTCCAGCACTTTGGAAACGGAATCAGGATTGCGCATGGTCACACCTGTGTTACTGCCTTACTTAAATAGCTGAGTTATTATAAAAATCATGTGGTTTCATGGCAAAGAAATTTGCATGCAAGGACATAGGAATGTCCTGCGGGTTCAAGGCAAGGGCTGCAACCGAGAAGGAATTGATGGAAAAGATAGCGGAGCACGCGATGGATGCGCACAACATGGCGAGCATAGACGCCGCAACAATGGCGAAGGTGAAGGCGGCGATAAAGGACGCATAAATACTGCAGGTGCGGAATATGGCCATAATAGACGACAAGCTTAAGGAGCAGCTCAGGGACACATTCTCTAAGGAGCTAAAGGGTAACGTAAAGATATGGCTCTTCACGAGTAAAAGCGAGGGGAGGTGCCAGTACTGCGGCGTTGTAGAGGACCTGGTGAGGGAGCTTTGCAGCTTAAACGAAAAGCTCGGCATGTTCTTGTATGACATAGACGACCATCCGAAGGAGGCAGAGGTGCTGGGCATAGAGCGCGTTCCGGCAATACTGCTGCACGGGGCATCGGCCTACGGCATATATTACTACGGAATGCCGACAGGATACGAGTTCGGGTCCCTTGTCGATGATATAATGGACGTGTCCAGGTCAAGGAGCGGACTCTCACAGGAATCAAAGAATGCCCTTCGGGGCATAGCCAAAAAGGTGGACATAAAGGTGTTTGTAACGCCGACATGCCCGTATTGCCCGAAAGCGGTCAGGACGGCGCACCAGATGGCACTAGAAAACGGCAACGTGAAGGCAAGCATGATAGAGGCCATGGAGTTCGCAGCACTCTCCGAAAAATACGGCGTCATGGGCGTGCCCAAGGTTGTTATAAACGACAGCATATCCTTTGAGGGCGCAGTATCCGAGGAGGCTTTCGTGGAGCAGGTCAGGAAGGCCTTGAAGTAGGATCTACTCCTTGACTGACAAAAAGAACCTTGATTCCTTCTGGGGTATTCCGCTGCTGTATACCCAGTTCGCCTCGGAGTACCTGCTGACCGCAAGCTTCCTGGCCTTTCCTATTATATCGTTCCTTTCCACAAGGTCCATCTTCGCCATGCCCTTGTACCTCTTTGATATGCTGTCAAGTGCCATCTTCCTGAGCCCGTTCTTGTAGTAGTCCAGGCTTTCGCCCTTTACCCTTGCGTATTCCTTTATCCCGTGGAGGTCCTTTATCCAGTTCAGGTCCTTCTCCTCGAGCCTCAGCACAGAGCCCATCCTTTCGGCGTCCCACTTGTCTATCGCTATGAAGCCCCTGTACAGGAACGTATAGTCGAGGTTGACATTCTGCTCGTGCCAGCCTATGGGCTTGCCGTCAAGCCTTATGAGATCGGTGTCGTCCATCTGCACCGATTTCTTGGGATTCACGATCTCGGCTATCGCCTCTGCCATTATGCCGCCGAAGAGGTCCTTTATCATCATGGGATTGTTGAATGCCGCGTTGCCCGTGACGCCTATTATGCTGTAGGAGAGTATGTTGTCATCCACATATAGCAGAAGCCCATCCGTATCGCGCCTGGATGCCGCTATGTAGTTGCTTATGCCCTCTATCCTCACCATGTCCATCCCGTCGGAACACGGGAATATGACAGCTGGCTTGTTGAAGTTGTAGAACCTGATGAATAGGTTGTCAGTCTTCCCTGCGAGATCCGTAAGTACTTTGTCTATCGCTATGTTGGTAGGCGCGCCGAGCCTGTCGTACCCCATGTATTCTGGCACCTTGCGGCGCGCATATGTGAGGTTTACAAGCTCCTCCATTTTCAACACGCAACAATACAAGATTATTAGGATATGTTTATAAATGGTTCGCAAAGATTAGGCGTTTTCCAGTACTTCAGCGGCAGGACTAGCCGCTGCTCCCGTATTCGTGCCTCTTGGCCCTGAACGGCTTCCTTTCGGAGCCTCCCCTGTTGCCCCAGCCGCCGCCCTGCCTGCCGTCCCTGCCGCCCCTGAAGCCGCCCCTTGGCCCTTGCTGCCTGTGGAAGGGTCTTCCCCTCGATTCCCTTCCCCTGCCCCTGGCCTCCGGCAGCCTCAATCCGGTAAATTTCACCGTTTCAAGCTTCAGGTGCTCCATCTTCACGTTGGCCATGCTCCTTGTGGCTTCCATGAGCGACTCCTGGTCGTAGCCGAATATCGTGAAGGCCCTGCCGTCCTTGCCCATCCTTGCCGACCTTCCGACCCTGTGTATGTATACCTTTGGATCCTCCGGAGCGTCGAAGTTTATGACATCGGTTATGTCAGGTATGTCAAGCCCCCTTGACGCGAGGTTGGTAGATATCAGGAAGCGCGCGTGCTCCCTGAATGCGCGCAGCGACCGCTCGCGCATCGACTGGGTGAGACCGCCGTGCATGACTATGGCGTCATGGTTGTTCAGGCTCAGGAACCTGTGCACGTACTCGGACTCGCGCTGCGTGGATGTGAATATTATGCACTTCTTCGGGTTGAATTTCTCTATGTAAGCCATCAACGCCTCGAATTTTGTCCTTCCGCTCGCTATGAAGTAGCCATGCGTTATCGTTTCGACCGTAAGGTTCTCCTCGCTGCCCACTGTGAGCTTGACAGCATCGGGGCGCATGTGGTGCCTTGCTATCTCCGTTATCTCCCTCGGCATAGTCGCGGACATCAGTATCGTCTGCCGCTCCCTCGGTGCCATGGATATTATGAGCTCCACGTCCTCTATGAAGCCCATGTCAAGCATAAGGTCAGCCTCGTCCAAGACCAGGAACTTTATCCTGTTCAGCTTCAGCGAGCCCCTGTCCATCAGGTCTATGAGCCTCCCTGGGGTGCCTATGACTATGTCGGCACCGTGCCTGAGGCTCTGCATCTGCACGTTTATGGATGCGCCGCCGTAGACTATCGCTATCCTTATGTTGCTGCCCTGGCTCAGCTTCCTTGCCACGGCGCTCACCTGCACTGCAAGCTCCCTTGTCGGAAGCACCACCAGCGCCTGCGGGTAGCCCCTAGGCTCCATGTTCTGGAATATAGGGACAAGGAATGCACCGGTCTTGCCGCTTCCCGTCTTTGACCTCACTATGAGGTCCTTTCCGTCCAGAAGCACAGGTATTGACAGTTCCTGCACCTCAGTCATCGTGTTGAAGCCCATTTGCCCCAACGCCCCAAGCAGGTTCTGCTTGAGATTCATCTCTCTGAATTCTTTCAATCTTTTCACCTGAAAAATAGGATCAAACTACTGTACGCGGCGCGGATTCCCCTGCAACATACATACAAGAATAAGCAACATGTGCCATCATTCCCTACCATTCTTTCCAATTTTCTAGTAAACATTAGATACTTGCAATATATTAAGGTTTTGATTGCCAGGCGGTGTAGAAATCCTTCCAAAACAAAATAAAATGATTCATGTACCTGTAAATATTGTACACAATATCGACTACAACCATCTCCTTTCTTTGCATACGGAGCAGTCTACTCCTAAGACCATCTCCAAACTTGTTCTTCTCGACAAA
>JAGWHU010000007.1 GCA_028866575.1 Candidatus Micrarchaeota archaeon
TTGAGGTATGTTGACGTTCGTCCACGGTTTACCAACCGCTGGTTTATATCTCTCCAATTCCTAAGGTCGTTCATGTTTGTCGCCAAAACAAACATGCCTGGGGGTTTCTATAAACCCCTAGGAAATAGTGGAATTATTGGACACAGGCTGATTTGCTGTCCTTTGTTCAAGTGCCGTAAGCAAATTGCAGGATCAGATTGCCGATGATTCTTTGCGGCATTTATATGCTTTTTTGAGGCCCTGTGCTTGAATTCCGCATATTGAATATTGCAGTGTCGAAATCAGCCTCGTAAATTCCGGACATTTCGAATTTCGTGCCGTTGACCCTTGCATGCCTGAATATCGACTTGCCGAACTCTATTCCGGAAAGGTCCAGGCCCTCAAGGTTGCAGCACAGGAACATTGGCACGCTGTTGCATTTCTTGCTTGTCTCGACAATGTCCGCAACGCGCTCCCTGGTTATGGGCTCCTTCGTGTCTTTGAACGCAAGCACCTGCTTCCCGGATATCTTGTCCTTAAAGGCAAGGTACTTGTCATCCACTACCTCGTACAGTTTTGGGCCCTTCCTGAGAAGATGCGCGGGCATTTCTATGAGCATGCCTTTGCCTTCAGGATTGCCTTGCGACTGCGCTTCGGCGTTTCCGGTTGCGCCCCAGTTTCGTGCTGAAGATATTGTAACGACGTTCCCCATTCAATCAGTGTATTCGACGTTTACTGGCCTGGGTTCTATGGGCCCCCTTAGCATCATGCTGAGCGGGATGGGCATTGCTATTACGTTCGAACCATCCTTATCCTTCTTCAGATTAGGCTTGCCTGCATCATTGCTGGTTCCCCAGTCGCGCCCGGAGGTTATAGAAACGACACTCCCCATCTAACCAATTAAGCTCATAAACCTAATCAATTAGATATTATTTAATACTTTCCTTCAAGGTTTTTTCGCGCAAAATTGTCCAGGGATCAGAGCAGTACCGGGCCGGTAAT
The DNA here is from genome assembly GCA_028866575.1 of Candidatus Micrarchaeota archaeon. Classification (NCBI taxonomy): domain Archaea; kingdom Nanobdellati; phylum Microcaldota; species Microcaldota archaeon. The sequence continues at coordinate 982 of JAGWHU010000007.1, forward strand.
GACATATTTGTGGGCCAGTCTCGAGATGCTCGATTCAGCCATTCCCGATTCCCTGAGGAATCCGACGCCCTCGAAAACCCTCTGCAGCTTGAGCAGCATGATTCCGGCATTCTTGTACGCGTTGTCCCTCCTGATCAAAAGAAGATCCTTCTCGACAGACACCAGCGCCTTTAGGGCGGCTTCCTCGTATTTCCTTGCAGCTGCCATGTAGTGGCCCACCGCAAGCATGGAATATGCATCGCATCGCTTGCTCTTGCCGTCCATCGTGAACAATTCTATTGTTATGGACCTGTTTTCATGGGCCCTGCGGATATCAACATCCACGTGCCTTTTCCTTTTAGTTGAGACCTCATGCTCCCTTTTCAATGCTGTAATAGTCGCCATTTTATCACTTAGAAGTAAGGCTTATGCAGTGCATGATATATAAACCTTCCTGAAACTGGCCGTGTCCCTATGCTCTCTTCAGTACGAACCTGTATCCCTTCAGGGACTCGTAGGCCTGCTCAAGCTTCTTCACGTCCACGTTCTTGGGCAATTTGCCCGGATCGAGCCTTTCCAGCCTTGCAAGGAGCTGCCTGTGCAGCGCCTTGAGCTCGGTTATCCTGTTCTCGTGCCTCACATCACCACCGCTATAATAATTGCAGTATGATTATAAATCATTTGTATACAAAATTAGGTTATACGTGATAAGCATGATTGAAAGAACATTGGTGCTCGTAAAGCCTGATGGCGTGCAGCGCGCGATTATAGGCAGGATCATATCCAGATTCGAGGATGCGGGGCTCAAGGTGGTTGCAATAAAGATGTCCAGGCCCGACAGGGAGCTTGCCGGCAGGCACTACATAGCTGACCAGAAATGGTTCGAGGACACAGGGAACAGGACGCTGCAATCGTACAAGGAGAAGGGCATAATACTCAAGGAAAGCGCCGTAGAGCTCGCCACAAGGGTGCGCAACTACCTCATAGAGTTCCTGTCCAGCGGGCCGGTCGTGGTTATGGTCCTTGAGGGCAACGAGGCGATATCAGTGACAAGGAAGATAACAGGCTCTACAGAACCCAGGAAGTCTGATCCCTCCTCGATAAGAGGAGCGTTAAGCGTCGATTCCTACGATCTTGCAGATGAGAAGAAAAGGGCTGTGAAGAACCTGGTGCACGCATCTGAGGACAGGGCAACCGCAGAGAGGGAAATAGGCGTATGGTTCAAGCCCAACGAGATAATGGATTACAAGAGGGCAGACGAAAGCGCGATGTACTGATGCGCAGTAATTGGAGTGGGCATATGGGGAAAAGGCCGAAGGATGTAGATGAATACATTGCGATGGCGCCGGTAAGAGCGCAGGGAAAGCTCAGGGAGGTGAGGATGGCGATAAAGGGCGTTGCCCCGAATGCAGTTGAAGGGATCAGCTACATGATGCCATATTACAACTACAATGGGCGTCTTGCCTGGTTCGGGCTGCACAAAAAGTACATCAGCCTTTATCTGCGCCCTCCGGTAATAGAAAAACACGGCAAGGAGCTCGCGGATTATAAGACGACAAAATCTGCGGTGCATTTGCCGCTTGACAGAAAGATGCCAGCAGGCCTCATAAGGAAGCTCGTAAGGGCAAGGATGAGGATTAACGATTCGGACATGCAAAAAGGCAGAATATTGTCGAAAAACGCCAAAAGCTATAAATACCTTAAGCTTCATTAAAGTCCTGAACGACCGGAATGCCGATGTCAGATTGGCATTTTAATCAAGGAATTGGCAAAGCATAGCAATTAGCGCTTGCCAAAAAAAGGTGAAGGAATGAGCAGGTATCTGAGGAAAGTCGATGTAAACAAACAGATAGCGATACGGCTGCGGAGGACGGAGCTGCAACACGAAAAGCTTGAAAGGCTGATAGATGACATATCAAACAGCGGCGGCACAGTGAATGTGAAAGGGGAGAGATTATCGCTATTCGGAGTAGCATCGGACGGCAGGTACAACAGGTACATAGGGGTTCTCGATGCGCTTGCGCAGTCCAGGGGCTCGGACGACCGTGTCCTTGCAAAGGTCGCGCACGAAATAGTCAACAGCAAAATCCCGGAGAACGGGAACAGGCTGAGGCTCAGGATATTATGGAGCATAAGCGCGCACCAGAACGTGTCCGAAGAAACCAAGGAGTTCGTGGACAGGGAGTTCGACAAGGTGCTTGCAAGTAAGCACGATTCCAAGGAGAAGAAGGGCAGGCCCGGGATATTCAGCATGCTAGGATTCCTTAGGGGCTGACTTGCCCCGCCAGATATGTTTATATATCTGACACTGCGTAAACAGATTGTGATAAGTTGCTGAATGCTGCAATGAGGCCGAGTCCAGTGCAATGGGATGCTGGCCTGAAGAACCTGACCGATGAGGGCTATTTGGGGCATCTGATTCGCGGGACCGAATCCCTGCCAAGGATATCGTTCAGGACAAGGGATGACATAAAGGCGCAATTGGCCGGGCTGGGAACAGACATAAACGACGTTTTCTTCAAGTGCACTACCGAGCAATCGCACGGCATATGGGGAAACGGGAGGAGGTCGAAGCTAAAGCTTTCATGGTATGGTCACGACAGCGTGCACCTGTACAGCGAGGTGTCGCAGTCAATCAAGATTCACGGCGCAATACCTGGCAACACTGCTGCCCCGATAGCCATCGCGAAAATGGGCGATGAGACCGTAGGATATTTTATCGAGCACGTGAACGGCTCTGACCTGTCCAGCCTGTTCGCAAGGCCATCGGACAACGGCCTGCTCGTGCGCGTTGCAGGGAACCTGTCAGAGGTCATTGCAAAAATGCACGACAAGGGAATAGGGCACGGTGATCTCAGCCTTAGCAATATAATGCTCACTGGCAGCATGGAAATAAAGCTCATAGACCCGATATGCAACTGCTTCCGCGAGCCGGACAGCATGCTTATAGAATACGACAGGAAGGCACTGGATGGCATACTCAGGATAGCAAACAGCACATTCGTTGACTAGTCAGTTCGTATACTTGAGCTCCTCGCTCATCATCTCCGGATTCCATAATGGATCCCATACGAGCTCCAGCTCCACTTTTCCTACGCCTGTTATGGCCTCTAGCCTCAATTGTGCATCGGCCATTATTATGCTGGTGACCGGGCACATTGGTGATGTCATGGTGAGCGTCAGCTTCACGTCCTTGCCGTCGTTTATCCTCACGCCGTATATGAGCCCTATGTCCACTATGTTTGCGCCAAGCTCGGGGTCCAGGCACTGCGACAGCGCGGTTATGACTTCGCTTACTTCCACCATATCCTCGTATTCCCTATGCAACCAAAATACTTAAATGCTATGATAAATAAGCAAAAGTTAAATAAAAGTCCTGTACATTATCGGTAGGGTGATCACATGGTAAGGATACATGTTGGAAAGTCGAGCGAGCTTGCCCCGGGAAGCATGAAGAGCGTAGCGGTTGAAGGAGGGGACGACATAGTCGTTGCAAACGTGAACGGAAAGTTTTACGCGATGAGGGGCATATGCAACCACCAGGGAGGGCCGCTGGCCGAGGGGGAGCTGGAAGGCAACATAATCACATGCCCATGGCACGGCTCCAAGTGGGACGTGACAACCGGCAAGATGACGGAATTCGCGATAGAGCTGGATGACGAGCCGGTATACAAGGTAATAGTCGAAGGCGAGGAAGTCTTCGTTGAGACATAGTAATCGCACCGTCAAGGGCGGGCCGCGCTCTTGCATATATTATTAAAGTTTGCCATCTATTAGATAAAGGGCGAGGCGGCGTTGCAATGAGAGACATAGACGTAAAAATAAGGTACGCTTATGCAAGGCTCAAGAGGAAAATGGCGCTGTATTTCACGCTCTGGTTTCTTGCGCTTCTTGCTGCAGTAAGCCTGATAATGGACAGCATATTCATAGGCGAGAACGTGATCTCGCTCAAGATATGGTCGGCAGCGCTGGTTATACTCATAGCAATAAAGCTCGCATACGATGCGCAGCTGAACCTGAAGAAGGAATACAAGAGCTTCAAGGACGAGTACAACCAGACAGACACGACGCTGAAGAAACTCTGATCCTGCAATCTTCCAAGTGGGGCAATGGCTTCAGAAAACAAGGCGTACATACCTCCTTTCGCGTTCATAGGCAAGATGGCAAGCGGGAAGGGCACCTATGTCAGGCAGATGAGGGAATCGATAAGGGCGGAATTCGGGGTCGATGCCAAAGTATACGTATTTTCCACGAAGATAATAGAAATCGCAAGGGACCTCTTCGGCATGGAGGACAGGGACCGCAAGCTGATGAGCAGCATAGGCAACAAGATGCGAGAGATAGACGCATCGGTATGGGCAAAATACATAGTCAGGAAGATAAAATCATCCGGCAGCGGGCAGTTCATCATAGACGGGATCCGGGCCAGGGAGGAGGCAGAGGCCCTGAGGGCCAGCTTCCCGGATATGCTCATCGTAAGGATAGAGGCCGACGAGGGGAAGAGGATGGAAGTCTACAAGAAGGAATACGGAAGATACCCTACCGAGGGCGAACTTAACGACTTATCCGAGACCGGAATAGGCAGGCTGCCTTACGACATGGAGGTCTTCAACAATTATGAAAGGAAGGGGATGGAGGCGCAGGTGGAGCATATAATAAGAATTGTCGGGGAGGGCAACGTCGACAGCCTAAAGGGACTTAGGCTGGGCTTTTCCTGATGAACTGCATAGGTATAAATATTTCCATTTGCAAGTATCTATTCAGATAGGGGGTACATATGGAGCTTATTCCGTATAGTCTTCAGAGAATAAGGATAGGCGTGCCCAGGAGCAGGGCGCACGCGTCGAATATCAGGAGCATAGACGTAAAGACGCAGCACAGGCTTGCATCATCGCAGGACCACTGGACAATGGTGAGCCTTGCGCACAACCCAAGCATACACCAGTCGGTGCAGAAAAGGTTCGTCGAAAGGTTCCAGGAGATTGGCGTCGAGGAATTCATAGGCACAAGCGTATCCTTGAACAGAAAGCTCAAGGCAAAGAACTTCATCGTAGTGATGAACAGGCTGTCGGCAAACCCGAAGCTGCATCCCGAGCTGCACAAAAGCATGGTTGATTCCGTCATAAGGCTCGACGATGAGATAAGCTCCTCGATAGGCAACCAGGAGATCAGCGAGTTCAACAGGGAGGTCATCCTGAGATGGCTCCAGTCAGACACGCATTCCATAGCGGCAAACCTGGTTAACAATCCATGCGTTGAAGATGCAGCGCTGAAGGAAAGGCTGTCCGAGCACTTCAAGATCTAATCCGCTCTAAGTTTTTCCAAAGATATAAAGAAAAAGAAAATTAAAAAATAAAAAGAATAAAAATAAAAAGGTAGGGCTTTAACCTACCATTTCAAGGCCGCCGTATGTGGTTTCCTGCTTTTCATCCTTGTTGCCCACTATGCTTGAGCCCTTGACGCCGGTTATTATCGCCACTATCTCTATTTGGTCGTCATAGCCGGGCATCAGCCTCGCGCCCCATTTTACGTTGCTGTTGTTGTCCATCTGGTCCGTTATCTTTTCTCCTGCCCTTATTGCATCGCCTATTGTCAATGACGCACCGCCAGTGATATGGATCAGCGCGCCGCTCGCGCCTTCGAGGTCTACGTCCAGGAGCCTGTTCTTCGTCACTCCTTCGGCCGCTGCATCTACCTTGTTGGTTCCCCTTCCCGAACCTACGGCTATCATGCCCACGTCGCCGTTGCCCATTATAGCCCTGACGTCGGCGAAGTCTATGTTGATAAGGCTTGGCTGCGTTATCGTCCATACCAGCCCTCCTATTGCCTTTCCAAGCACCTCGTCTGCAAGGGAGAACGCCTCATTCATCGGAAGGTTCGGCACCAGCTTTACCAGCCTGTTGTTGTCCAGTATTATTACGCTGTCGCAGTATTTCCTGAGCCTCTGTATTCCCTCCTCTGCCTTGACCTTCCTTACCCTTTCAAGGTCGAACGGATAGGTTACGAAAGCGACAACTATTGCGCCCTGCTCCTTTGCAATCTGCGCCGCTACCGTTATTGAGCCAGTGCCCGTGCCCCCTCCCATTCCGCAGCACAGGAATACAAGCTGCGTGTTGTTGAAGACGCCTTCCAGCAATGGCCTGTCAATCTCCGCCGCCTTTGCCCCTACCGTCGGATCTCCTCCCGCGCCCAAACCTTTTGTAAGCGCCCTTCCTATCAGGACTTTCTTGATCCGGTCGTCTATTATCTTGAAGTGCAGGGAATCGGTATTCACCGCTACGAAGTCCGTCCCTTTCACTCCCACCTTTATAAGTCTGTTTACGATGTTGCATCCCGCACCGCCAAACCCTGCCGTTACTATCTTTATCTGTGTCGAGCTGAATTCCTCAGCCGCGTCGCTATTGCTGCTACTTTGTCCTCCACCAAATACGTCGTGTACCATATCGGTCATCGTGATCGCCTGATTAATAGTAATCTGGTATGCTTTAAACATCTATCGTTTTTTAATATTAATGGTAGTATAGGAGATTTAGGGGCATTTGGCCCTTCTTCCCTGATATTTTGATGGGCAGATTTGCCAGCATCCCTTAAATCTGACGGATTATATGCTGCCTAATTTTTAAACTGGAATGCATATATTTTAAAATGTTTAATTTCAATATTATAGGACTTACAAAGAAAGGCTTGTTATGGAATACTCTTATACTAAAAGGGCCTTACTCAGGGAGCTGAGCGAGAATTCCAGGGTCTCTGTCAGCGAATTGGCCCAAAAGACCAAACATTCAAGGAATACAATTATCAGCAATTTAAAGTTCCTGGAGAAGGAATTTGGAGTAAGGTACACCTTAGAATTTGACATACAAAAGCTTGGGTATACGCATACGCAAATTTCGTTCATAAAATTTGGCATCAAGCCCACGCTTGAGGAGATAAAAGATGCTTTTAAGGGCGGCGAGAATTATATCATATTTTTAGCGGTTACGGAGGGCGATTCAGATTTGATACTCAAAACAATCGCAGACACCAGTACGGAATACATATACTGGGGCATAGGCATTTACCAAAAGCTCATTAGATTCGATCCGGTAATCAGGTCATCGAACATAGTCAGCAACATTATCGGTTTTATGCCGCTGCCATCTAGCGTCATCGAGAAGTTTGACCTGACAAAGATAAAAATGGACTCTCTTGACAAAAAGATACTCATACTGCTAAACAAGGACTGCAGGATGACTTACAATGAGATAGCAAGAGAGCTTAAAGAAAATACTCAAACAATCCGTTATAGGTTACAGGTACTCGATAAGTCAAAATTGATCAGGAGATACACAATAGTCCTTGAAAAACCACCGCAAAAGCACATATTAGTATACAATTATTCGATTGCGTTAACGTCCAGCACGATTGAAAATTATAAGAGGAGCCTTGATTATTACGCAGATGTAGAAGGCAGCCTGCCTTTTACCAACAAGTTTTTTTATGTCAGCTCGGCAATTGGGATGTATAATACCATAGGCATGGCATATTTCGACAACTTGGACGAAGTGATTGCAACCCATAAAAGAATTTTTGAAAAGGATAAAATTGATATCAAACATTCAAAGATCCTCAATGTAATATACGGGAGCGTTCCGATACAAAATGCGGACATCAAGAAAATTGTAAAGCAGCGCAAGGACGAGATCCGTGCCTTTGGGCTATAATAATCTTTTGCCAGCATAGCCGGCATGCGGCTATCGGCTTGGTGCCGGTTTTCCCATAGCAAACATGAAACGTTGGCTTTTTAGCCTCGTTTTAATTGGAGAGTTTCCACGTACATAAATACGCACCTATTTATGCTATAACTGAGTATTTACACTGATTAAATGATGGAAAAGGATTACGATGAAAAGCACTGGTTCTTCAAGGCCTTGTTCATATTGGGGATAATCATTTTTGTGGGAGCGGTGTTCTTTTTTGCAGCACGATCAAACCCAAGCTTCTCTGCATTTAGCTTCGGTTGGAGCTGGGCATGGAATATTTTCTGGCTGTTGCTTTTTGTCTGGATTATATGGTGCATGGTTAGATGGATGTTCGGATGGCGATGGTATGGCGGAAGACACTGGCATGGTCATGGACATGCCAAGAGCATAGCAAGGAGAAGGTATGCAAGGGGAGAGATATCAAGGAAACAGTACCACGAAATAATAAAGGATCTTGACGACACATGAGATTCTTGTAATAGTTGTAATCTGATCCTTACAGGAAGGTCAATTCCTGGAAATACATGATAGGGTCTACGGAGGCAACCGTATGAAATCAAAAGTGCTTTATATTTCATTTAATTAGTTATCTAATTGGGGAGTGATTGGATACAACTAAAAGGTTAATTTTAGTCTGTTTAGTTCTCGGTGCTTTGGCAGTTCCGATAGGAATTGCTGCGCAGCCAAGCGGTGGCGAATGGACCTATTTCACGCTTAATAATTATGACACAAGATATCAGGTTAACTCCACTATAAATTCAAGCAACGTCAACGCGTTGATCCTTGCATGGAATCTCACAACGGCGAACTCAATAACCTCTACGCCGCTCGTGCAGGGAGGGAATGTCTACTTCGACGATTGGGGCGGATATGTATACTCGGTAAACATACTGACAGGCTCGGTAAACTGGAAGGAGAATCTGGGTGCGGGGATATCGTCAACCCCGATACTCTCTGGGGGCGTGCTCTACATAGCTCTGGGCCCCTCAGGAACTGCAGATGTAGGCCACTCCGTAGGAATACTCAAGGGCCCGAATGCAACAGCGGTGTTTGCGCTAAGCCAGTATACGGGAAATGTTATCTGGGTCGAGAACCTAAACAAAACAACCCATATGGACGCCATATGGGGGTCTCCGATAATATACAAGAATTTGCTGTACATAGGCGTTGCATCGCAGGGAGACGAATCAGAAGTCGCATGGAAGGGAAGTCTTTATGCAATATACACGGGCAACGGCACCATAGCATGGAACACCCTGACCGGTGGGCCTGATGGCGGGGACGGAGTATGGAGTTCTGTAGTTATTGATCCCAGCCTCAACTCGCTATACTTCGGAACAGGTAACCCTTATTCAAATAATACCTCCGCTAATTCGCTGTACGGCTATTCCGTGATATCGCTAAATGCAACAACAGGGCATATGAACTGGTTTGACCAGGTATGTACCCAAGGATTAAATGCATGCGGCGATGCGGACTTCGGGTCAACGCCGAACCTATTCACGGTTACCATAAAGAACTCAACGCACAATGTTGTAGGAATAGGCAACAAGGATGGAAGTTACTATATATTTGATAGAAGCAGCGGTGCGCAGCTTGAAAACTTTCCGGTAGGTACTGCAGAGACTCAGGCAAATCCGGATGGGGGCATAATAGGCCTTGCTGCCATGAACGGTACAACAAATCCCGAACTATTCATACCTTCATACTATCATCCAAACTCAACGACAAGCGGTGTTGTTGAAGCGCTAAATCCATCAACAGGCGCCGTTGCATGGAGGTTTACAACCCCGGGAACCGTAGATGGATCAGTTACAACGATACCTGGAGCGGTGCTGTTTGGCGACCAGGATGGCAACATCTATGTGCTATCAATGGCAAGTGGGGCGGAGCTCTTCCATTACAAGATTCCGGAAGGTATTGCAGGAGGGGTTAGCGATGCTGAAGGATATATACTTGCAGGGGGGCTTACAGGCTCTAAAAATACCCTGGGTCTGTATGCGTTTAGGCTTCCAGCCTCTAACAGCATTACAAACACGATAAATGCAACAAATACGACCGTAAGCACGACCTCGCTGACCACAACCATCCCCGCAAATGGCATCAAGACTTATAGCGAAACATTTGTTGAAAACGGGCTTGCGGCAAACGTACCATGGTCTGTAAGTTATCCGAACAGCACGAATATCAGGGTTTCACTTGCCCCGAATGCCATAATCTTCAGCTCTAATCTCATATTTCCTACAAACCAGTTCATCGTGAAGGACGTGATATCCGGTAATGTCATATACGTCCCTGCGCCATCCAACGGCACGCTTGCCGCAAACGGCGTGCTTTCAATAAGCTTTGCTCCCGCAACCAATACAATCAACTCCACTACGACCATTGCAGCCAACACAATTACTAGCAGCTCGAGTTCTAGCACGCTATCAACAACCACGTTGAATAGCACCACCATTAAGACAACCGTACCGGTAAGCACGACACCCCCCACGACCACAATACACTCAAACCTTACGATAAATAAGACAAACAACGGCACCGTTGTAAGCGGGGTTACGGCTTCGGGTGGCTCCTTTAACGTTGCTTTTTGCGGAAGGAACCTGAGTGTTGCTGCCAGTGGCATAAGTGCAACAAATACAACAATAGTCCTAAACTATATTCAGTATGTCCTAAGCTTGAATAGACCTGTGCAACTGACTACTCTGCCAAACGGGTGCTATGCAGAGCTTACAAGCGTCTTAAACTCAACGACCAAACCAACTGCCACTCTAAGCTTCTTCCAAAAGGTAACGCCATTTGTACAGCCAGGAATAAACAGCACAAGCACCGTCAACCATAATGTCAGCAGCAGTACGGTGAATGGCATATCGTCAATAAGAAGCGGTTCTAAAAATTCATTCTCAGCAACGCAAATCTATATCGGAATTGGAGCACTGGTTCTTATTTTTATAGCAATCGCGGCATGGCTGGCCACTAGAAAATCCGCCGACTAAGAATTAGCAGCTGTTTAATGGCATATACAATGCTTATGATAAGTGAATCAAATCATTACGATAGAAGCGTGATGTCCCATCGAGCGTTACCCATTTGGGTTCTATGCTTTTCGGTTACAGCCATTAACCCACTTATAAAACATTGTCGACTTAGATCATAATAAACTTACTTCAAGAATAGCTTAAAACCTTATCAATGTTCTAAGCATCCTACTCTTTTACTGTATCATATAAAATGAAATTTGCTATAACTGTAATTAGTATTATTATCAACATTAAAGCTGGAAGGATGCCTAAGTTGAGTAGTAAGGTCTTGAAGAATATATTAGCTTGTGGAAACTAAATAGTTAATCTTTGTATCGTTCTATTTTGTTATTTGATACAATATAGAATTCAATATTTTTTTCTCTATTATTTTCCGAAATATAACATATATTGTCTTCCTTGTCATCATACAACTTAATTTTTTTGTATGATTTAGATAACTTCTTTACAATATTTGATTTCCATAACTCATCTTTTATTTTGTAACTTTTTCGGATTATAAGCTCATCATAATTTACTCTGTTTGTACTCAGTAGTTTTTCTGTAAAAATTCTGGTCTTATTTGTTCGTGCAGTAAGTATAAAAATATCATAATCCACACTTTTTGATATTACCTTATACAGCGTTTTATTTAGTTTAGAGTATTTAGTATATTTTGACTGTGCAAGCTTGTATATTTTTTCCTTAATATCATTAGGTAATTTCCTTACAGCTTCTCTGTCAATTCTTCTACCCAAAACTTCTTTACTTGAAAGTTCTATTCCTTCTTTAGTAAAAAATAAGGTATCATCAAAGTCTACGAGTAATAGATTCTTTTTCCTAGCCATCTACACCAATGCCCTTAAAATATTCCATTTCTCTCTGAACTAAACCTAAGTACCTATCTTCATTACTTTTGGGTTTTTCTCTTACAACTACAATATCTGATATTTTTATAGGTATTGAGTGAGCAGAACCAGTGGAATTTTGTACTAGAATGATATTTGTACGTCCGTTTCCGTTAGTCGAATGTGTATTTTGTATTGCAGCCAGATATGCTCTATGTGTTCCATCACGTATAACTGCAAGCATATTGTTTTTATCCAATATGGTTTTTGCTCCAGCCAACATTTTTGTTAAGTCGATTTTGGTATCGCCTTCTGACCCTTTGTAATCTATCGTAGGTGCATCTTTGACTCTTTTTTCAAGATTAGAAACAGCCTCCCTAAATAGCTTTTTAGGAAGCACTTCTACTATTACTGGTAGATAAATTGCTGCATATTTGTTGTATTTTAAAACTAGGGATGGTGAAGCTTGCATTGAGCCAAAACCCAAACGACTAAAGGTTGGATTTATATCTGTAATTAGCATTGATAATTTTTCAGAAGATGCAAATAATTGCATAGCATATACTGAGTCGCCATTTAATTCATGTGTAGATACAGATGTATTTTTGTATACGCGTGTACCTCTCCTATTTTTTACATTTCTTAATAGATCACGCACTTCAATATCATTGATGGGTCTTATATCTAACTTCTCTAGTTTTCCTTCAAATACGGCTAGTTTTATTATATCCCTTACACCAATTACTGCTTCGGATTCTTTTATTGCACTTCTAAGAGTGCTACCCAAGCTAAGATTTTCCAGTATTTCTTTTGAATCTAAATGTAGCTTGAATCCGTTTTTACCTAATTGCAGGAAATCCCCCTTTATATGTATGGATCAGCATTATTAAGTATTCTCGTTTATATGAAATAAAAGAGTGCGGTTTTCCTTGAATACCACTATCCCGCTCCCTTTTGCTCCCATCGGGATTTGAACCTTTAGGTTCTATGCTTTTCATCTCATCATGGTTTTATTGATAAACGTTCCTTTACCTTATGGTATAACTTAGGGTCTCTATTTGCGGTCTTCAATACGGAATTTATCAGCATAGTTTGCTGCCTTGACCATACGCTATTGGTGTGGGTCTTCATGTAATTTACCCAGAACCTTACAAAGCCAAGCCTTTCTTTCAGATCCCTATTCGAAGCCATATTCAACCATCTTCTTTTCTACTCCAAGTCTCTTAGCTATATTATGCATTAGTTCCTTATTAAGTTTGTCTTTAAACAGTTCGTAGACATGCGTGGCATCTTCAATGTCCTTGTCGCTTCCGAGCCATAACTTGAATGGTATCTGTATCTCGAATGGCGAAACATTGAGATGTCTGTCGTTAATTATGACCTCCAATGGCTTATTCAATGACATAAAATCAGTCTCCTTTTTAGGTAACTTTATTTCAAAATTCGGAACTGCTTCGCCAATCTTTGCTATCCTTATTGGTAGATGCTCATTTAGGATTTCGAATGCCTCTTCTTTCCCATCCCCATTAATGAGCCATAACCCGTTCTTGCCAAGTTCGTCGAAAAACTTGCCGAATGTGGCTGAATCTGTAACCTCAATGAAAATGTCCACATCCTCCGTAGTCCTTGTCCTGCCGAACAGTATGGCGACATAGCCGCTGATTACCACGTATTTTATCCCTACATTATTGAACAATGATACAAATTTAAGAACCAGCTCATCTAACTCTGACAATTCCCTATTGAATATCAGCCTGCTACCATCCAATGTATACTCCATTCGAGTCACTTTAATGTACTTATTTTGATTTTACACGCCTATCTGCCTTTCTAAATATCTTTATTTTGAACCATTGTTCTTGGAACTCAGTTAATGCTTTTATTTGTTCATCCAAGTAGGCTTTATTAAACGGGACTACAATGAGTTTGTCATCATTATCTTCAGTTCTGACTATTATTGCTATACACCTTCCACGAAAACTGTTTATGGGTTTGAATACGCCCAAAACATATGCATCGATATCCTCTCCATCCGCAGATTTTTCTCTTTTTACATAACCATAATTTATCGGATAAATAAAGTCGTGCTTAGGATGCCTACTACCTAATGGTCGGTCTATGGTGACACTAACAGTTTTACCTATAAATTTTCTTGAGTTTATATGTTCTTCATTATTTGCACGCATATCAACCAACTATTTTTAGCTAGGTTCAAATCTCCCCTGTGCTCCCATCGGGATTTGAACCCGAGTTCCTGGGTTGAAAGCCCAGTGTCCTTGGCCGAGCTGGACGATAGGAGCTTGGATGATTCTATGGTATGGTAATAATATATTAACTTTCCCTTATAACTTATAAAACGGGGGGTAAAATGATACTTTCAGACTTCGATTTGATGAACTACCTGAACAGCAAGAGGCTGAAGATAGAGCCGTTCTCAAGGGAGATAGTGCGCGAGAACGGGATAGATTTCCGGCTTGCTGACGAGATAGCATACCACAGGAAGGACCTTGGCGACGATTTCGTTATGGATCCGTCAAACAAGGAGATGATAGAAAGGGCGTACGACGTGAGGAAAAAGCAGGAGACGCTCGTGATAGGGCCGCGCGAGCAGGTTCTTCTTTCTACCATAGAGCACGTTGCGCTGCCCGACGATCTTGTCGGCGTCGTTGAGCTGAGGAGCACGTGGGCAAGGCACGGCTTTTCCATGCCCCCGACCATAATAGATGCTGGATTCAACGGCAACGTAACCCTTGAGGTGATAAACAACGCGCCGTACAAGATAGCGCTGAAGCCGAACACCAGGTTCGCGCACATAGTTTTCATAAAGGCGAGCAACGCCGTGGAAAGCAGCTACTCCAAGGGATCCTATTCAGGGCAGATGGGCGTGAGGCTGCCCAAGGTAATAAGCGAGTAGTCACACCAGCTCCTTGAGCCCCTCGATTGATGATACAGGCGCAGAGCCTGATGCCTTTATTATCCTGTTCATGATGGCTAGCCCTATTCCCCTCTCGGGAAATGTTTCTACCAATGCGAATTTCACTTCCTTTTTGTCGAGCTCCCTGAACGAGTCGAACAGGTTCTTTGCTATCTCGTAAAGGCTCCTCTCGCTCCCCATCCTTATGAGCTTTGCTCTTGAGTCGGATATCCTTTCTGCGGTCTCGTTGCTGCACAGCACGGCATAGTCGTCGCGCTTCCCAAGATGCTCCACTGCGCTCTCGAGAAGGTCCTTTTGCACGGCTATCAGCTTTGTGTCAGGGGCATAGTGCCTGTACTTCATCCCCGGCGCAACAGCCACGACATCCTTCCTGCTTATGTTTATCGATTCTGGCACCTCTATGTCAAGATATTTCCTTAGCTCCTCCATGGTGAACGCGCCGGGCCTGAGGAGCAGGTACGGCTCGACTGTAGCGTCTATTATCGTAGATTCCATGCCGAATGCCGCATCCCCGCCGTCAAGTATCGCGTCTATCTTGCCGTCGAAGTCCTTTATGACGTGCTCCGCCCTGGTGCCGCTAGGCCTCGTGGAGATGTTGGCGCTCGGAGCGGCTATAGGTGTCCCGCTTGCCTCTATCAGCCTGAGCGCGACTGGATGCGCGGGCATCCTTACCGAAATGGTATCAAGCCCTGCAGTCGTTTCGATAGGCACTGCTTCGTTCTTCTTAAGCCTGAACGTGACCGGCCCGGGCCACAGGATCTTCACCGCATTCATTACCTCTTCAGGCACCTCCCTTGCGACCCTTTCAATATCCCTGGTTTTCGATATGTGCGCTATGAGCGGGTTGTCCATCGGCCTGTTCTTTGCCTTGAATATGTTACGGCATGCGCCGCCGTTGAATGCGTCTGCGCCAAGCCCGTATACCGTTTCAGTCGGGAAGGCCACTATCCCGCCGCTTTTTATAATTGCAGCTGCTTCCCTTATGAGCTCCATCTCCGGGTTTACCGGGTTTACCTTGATTACTTTCGTCACGCAAATGCACAATGAGCAGATTATCCGCTATTATTTAATATACTTTACTGTCAAATACTTAATGATTTGATGCAGATAGATACTGCGGAGCTTATGCTAGCGAAGAAGGTCCTCTGGCCAGACGAGGAGGTGGAGGGCACGATAAAGCAGAGGCGCTTCATGCCCGGGGGATCGCTCATAACCCCAACCACTGTTGTTGTCACGGACAAGCGCCTCATAATAATAAACAGGGCTTCGCTCGGCTTCAGGCAGGACTATGAGGTTGTGCCCTACAACGCGATAATGAGCGTAAGGCTGGAGCACGGCATAATAACATCAACCGTATTCATAAGGGTCCTAGGCTACGACACCGACAGGGGGCTGCTAGGCGGCTCCGGGAAGCAGGAAGGGGAGATAGACGGGCTGAAGAACAAGGATGCGACGGAGCTTACCGATTACCTGAACAAGAAGCTCGAGAAAAGGTTCGATGCGCAGGCTAACGTGGACAAGGAGATACAGGGCCAGGAGGCGCACATAGACAACGGCGTGGGCTCCTACATATACTGCAACAACTGCGGCACCAAGAACAAGTCCTCTGCCAAGTTTTGCAGCAAATGCGGGAAACCGCTTTCAGGCGAGACAACCTAGCAAAAACCTATGTTTGCCGCAAGGATTATTAAATAATCCGCACAACTCATTATAGATTGTATGAAAAAGCAGTCCAGCATGTTGGGTCTTTACGCGGTTGCAGTACTCGCGATATTAGTCTTTGCAGCGGTGATGGTCTACGGCTTTACTATAAACCGCAGCCAGAGCCCGACCACAAGCACCATACAGCAGAGCAGCACCCTCACAATCAGCGCCACGGGCACCGTATACAACAGCTCCTCGCAGTCCGTCATCTACGTCACGATGAACGGAACCGGGAAGACGAACCAGCAGGCTGTTCAGAACATATCAGCTACGCTGCAGAAATTCAACAGCACGATAATGAAATACGTTAACAACAACGCGAGCCTCATAACCACCAGCTATTTCAACGTCTACAAGGTATACAACAAGAGCAGCTATGAGGCGTCGGAAAGCCTGTCCGTCACAATACCAGACATAGGAAATACCAGCGCAGCGATAGGCGCGCTGTCCAACATAACCAACGTTTACGTGGGCGGCGCAAGCCCCGAGCTCTCTGACGCTCAGGTGAGCGCTATGCGGGTCGCCGCGCTGTCACTTGCGCTTTCCAATGCCACGGCGCAGGCGCATGCGCTGCTGAGGAACAGCACCATATACACCACCAACATAACGATAAACAACTACTACGTGTACCCAATACCGTACAGGCTCGACCTTGCGATATCAGGAGGTAGCGGCGTAACAACCACTATACCGCCGGAATTCTACGGAGGTACAAACAAAGTCACGGAAAGCATAACGGTTGTGTTCGTATACGGGACCAAGCGTGGCTAGCGTCTTATGCAATCGGCTTTTCAGGATGAGATCCCGCCCTACATGCCCCTGTCCGCGTAGAAAGCGTGGTGCCTCTTCGGCTTCAGGCTCTTCACTATGTATTTGAATGCCTCGTGCGGCTTTGCCTTTCCGCCGCAGGTGTATATGTCAAGGGTTGCGTACTTGTATTCGTTCCACGTGTGTAGCACAACGTGGCTTTCGGTTATCAGCGCCATCACAGTTATGCCGCCCTTCTTGCCGCCGAAAGACCAGGATTTCACCTCTACAAGGGTCATCTTCGCCACCCCGACGGCCTTGAGCACCATGTCCTTCAGGAATGCCTCGTCGTTCACCAGCCTGTCGTCCGGCTCGTAGAGGTTGCCGAACACGTGTGAGCCGACTATCCTTTCCCCGGAATCAGCGATGCCTAAGGATTCTCCGCTTATCCTTTCTATTACCTTCTGGTGCACCGTGGAATTTTTAGCCATTTCGATAAAACCTGCCAGATATGTTAATAAATTATAATTTCCAGTTTTATTTTTGATGGATAATTATTTAAGAGTATTGAAAAGAAATAGGAATTATTTCCGGATCAGCCGGCAAGGCTTATCTCTATCTGCACCGTGTCCGGGACCCTTATTCGCATAACCTGCCTGAGCGCCTGCTCGCTCCCGTCTATTATTATCAGGCGCTTGTGGACGCGCATCTCCCACTTCTCGTAGGTGTGGCTGCCGTCGCCGCACGGGGTTTTCCTGGTCGTGTGGGAAAGCCTGCGCGTGGGAAGGGGCACCGGCCCCTTGGACTCCACGTTTATGGATACCGCTATGGCCTTTATCTGGCCGGCTATTGCGTCTATGTCCTTGGCAACCGTGCTGACCAGCTTTATTATCGCCTTCGTCATCTATTCACGCATCTACTTCCTTGCGACGACGTCGAGTATTATGCCTGCGCCTACCGTCTCTCCCATGTCCCTTATCGCGAACCTTCCCAGCTGCGGGAATTCGCTGAACTTCTCTATGCATATCGGCTTAGTCGGCTTTATCTTCACTATTGCAACGTCGCCTGTCTTTATTGTCTCGGGATTCTGCGCCGCAGTTTGGCCTGTCTTAGGATCCTTCCTCTCGAGTATGTCCGTTATAGTGCATGCGAGCTGCGCCGTGTGTATGTGGAACACAGGGGTGTAGCCCCTTGCTATGACGTTCTGGTGGTGCAGCACTATTATCTGCGCGGTGAACTCCGTGGCTACTGTCGGCGGGCTGCTTGTTGGGCCTATGACGTCCCCGCGCTTTATGTCCTTCCTGTCGACGTTCTTTATGTTGAAGCCTATGTTGTCCCCCGGCTCCGCCTGCTGCATCTGCTGGTGGTGCATCTCTATGCTCTTGACTTCAGATTTTGCCCCGCTAGGCATTATCACTATGGGATCGCCCACCTTGACAACCCCTGTCTCTACCCTCCCTACAGGAACCGTCCCGAATCCGGATATGCTGAACACGTCCTGTATCGGCAGCCTCAGCGGCTTGCTCGTAGGCTTTTCAGGCACTATGAGGGTATCGAGCGATGCGAGCAGCGTCGGCCCGGTATACCATGCCATCTTCTCCGACTTCTTCCCTGCATTGGATCCCTCCAGTGCAGAATATGGCACGAAAAGCACCTTGTCGGTCTTGAAGCCAAGCTGCTTCAGCAAGGTAGTGGCTTCTGTCTTTATCTGCTCGTACTTCTGCTGGCTGAAGTTGACCTGCGGGGAGTCCATCTTGTTTATGCCGACTATGAGCTGCGGCACCCCGAGGACGTTTATCAGTATCGCGTGCTCCCTTGTCTGCGGCTTTATGCCTTCCTCCGCGCTTATGACAAGCACCGCTGCGTCAGCCTGGCTGGCTCCGGTAATCATGTTCTTTACGAAGTCCCTGTGGCCCGGCGCGTCTATGATCGTGAAGAAGTACTTCTGCGTCTGGAACTCCTTGTGCGCTATGTCAATCGTTATTCCCCTTTCCCTTTCCTCCTTCAGGTTGTCCATTACGAACGCGAACTCGAAAGTGGGCCTGTTGAACTGCTGGGTGAGCTCCTTGAATCGCGCTATGTCCCTGTCTGTTATCGCGCCGCTCTCGTAAAGCAGCCTTCCTACTGTTGTTGACTTTCCGTGGTCAACGTGTCCTATAAAGATTAAATTCAGGTGTGGTTTATCTGCCATTATTTCACCGATTTAGCATAAACATTGATTTTTCCAATGCATTTAATGAGACTAAGAAAACTAGCCCCTTAGAGTGCCCAGAATAGCAATACAAATATGACATAATACTTATATATGTAAGATATAAAAAACTATGCCCTTTCCCGGTTTATCGATAGCTAGGAAGGTGTTGGTTCCTGCATGCGTAGCGGCCCAATCCTGCGGATTATTGCGGCATTCTGGCAGTGGAAAAATGATGGATTTGCGACGCCTTTCGCGAAACCAAAATAAAACACAAAGGTATTTAAACACAGTCGTGCATAATAGCTTGATTAACCGTATGTGATCCCTATGAAGATACCATACTATCCGATAGCAAGGGTCGAAGCCGAAGATGAGGACGAGGATGAGGACGAAGACGACGACGTGGACGACGACGATGATGACGAGGACATGGACGACGAGGAGGACATGTAGCTTTGCGCCCTTGTCACGCGGGCAATAGAAAAGTATAAAGGATTTTTTTGTTAAATATTATTATTCATTTTATTCGGTTTATCATATTCTATTCATAATTTTGACTGATTGATGATGTTAGCTTATCAGGTGTAGATTTGGCGGATGGCATAGAACTTACTGTTGCTGCGGCTCTGGTAACCGATGACGGGAGGGGCATAGCAAGGATAGACTCCAAGGCCAGGAAGATGCTCAACCTCATTTCCGGGGACGTAATAGAGATGAAGGGCAGGAGGAAATCGACTGCTGCCATAGTGTGGCAGGCCCACCAGCAGGACGAGGGACTGGACTTCATAAGGATAGACGGATGGATAAGGCAGAACATAGGTGTTGGCATAGGGGACAGGGTCTTCGTTACCAAGGCCGAGGTCAAGGATGCGGAGAAGATAGTCCTTGCGCCGCCGCCGAACCAGCGCACCCCGATATCGCCGGATTTCTCAGAATACGCCAAGAACAGGCTGGAGGACAAGCCGCTGGTAAAGGGGGACGTTGTGCCCATAGCGATGTTCGGCTATGCATTCAATTTCATAGTAACGCAGGTTTCCCCGCACGGTGTTGTCAGGGTCACAAAGGATACGGAAGTTCTTGTAAGGAACGAGCCGGTGTCCGAATCAATGGTGAAGATAGGGGAGGTGCACTACGAGGACATAGGAGGCCTGAAGGGCGAGATAGAGAAGATAAGGGAGATGGTTGAATTGCCCATAAGGTACCCGGAGCTCTTCGAAAGGCTGGGGATAGAGCCGCCAAGGGGGGTTCTGCTTTACGGATCCCCAGGCACTGGAAAGACGCTGCTTGCTAAGGCCGTAGCCAACGAGAGCGATGCTCATTTCATATACATATCAGGGCCCGAGCTCGTGAGCAAGTTCGTTGGCGAGAGCGAGGAGCGCCTCAGGGAGATATTCAACGAAGCAAAGGAGAAGGCGCCGACGATAATATTCATGGACGAGATAGACGCCATAGCGCCCAAGAGGGAGGAGGCAACCAACGAGGTGGAGCGCAGGATGGTATCGCAGCTGCTCACGCTCATGGACGGCATGGGAACAAGGGGCCACGTCATAGTTGTAGGAGCTACGAACAGGCCCAATGCGATAGACCCGGCGCTCAGGAGGCCCGGCAGGTTCGACAGGGAAGTTGAGATAGGGGTTCCTGACAGGAACGCAAGGAAGGAAATACTCCAGATACACACAAGGAACATGCCATTGGCCAAGGACGTGAAGCTGGAGGAGCTGGCAGACATGACGCACGGCTATACCGGTGCTGACATAGCAGCGCTTGCGAGGGAGGCAGCGATGGCCGAGCTCAGGCACATACTGCCAAAGATACTCAACAAGAAATCCGTGCCGAACGAGATACTCATGTCGCTCAACGTTACGATGCAGGATTTCAGGGAGGGGCTTTCGCTGATACAGCCAAGCGCGCTCAGGGAGGTATTCGTGGAAAGGCCGAACGTGCACTGGAACGACGTCGGCGGAATGGAGGACGTAAAGGCGCAGCTGAAGGAAGCTGTTGAACTGCCCGTGAAGAACCCGGAGGCCTTCGAGAAGATAGGGATAAGGCCGGTAAAGGGATTGCTGCTTGTCGGGGCGCCAGGCACTGGAAAGACGCTGCTTGCTAAGACTGTTGCCACCGAGCGCGAATCCAACTTCATATCCATAAAGGGCCCTGAGCTCCTAAGCAAGTACGTCGGGGAGAGCGAAAAGGCGGTAAGGGAGGTATTCAGGAAGGCGAAGATGGCCGCGCCGTGCATAATATTCATAGACGAGATAGACGCGATGGCATATGCAAGGAACAGCGACTCGACAGATTCGCTTGTTACGGAAAGGGTTGTAGACACTTTGCTGACGGAGATGGACGGGCTTTCGGAAATAAAGAACGTGTTCGTGCTCGCAGCGACCAACAGGCCCGACATAATAGACCCGGCGCTGCTGAGGCCCGGCAGATTCGACAAGATAATAGAGATACCAATGCCTGACGAGCCCACGAGGAAGGCGATATTCGTTGTGCACACGAAGAAGATGCCGTTAGCTAAGGACGTCTCCCTTGACGATCTCGCAAGGGAAACAGAGAACTACACCGGAGCTGAGATAGAGAACATAGTCAGGGAGGCAGGCATGAACGCGATAAGGGCCAAGAGGGACATAGTGACAAAGCCGGACTTCAAGGTTGCATTGGAAGAGGTGAAGCCTACGATACCGAAGGAGCTTTCCGACAGGATAAAGCGGTTCAAGGAAGAACCGGAAAACATGTACAGGTAGATTATATGAAAGTAGTATACGCTGATGCGAAAACGGGTAAGAGCGCCCAGATGGAACTGGACGATGACAAGGCCTCGCTTTTCATGAACCACAGGATAAACGAGGTGATAGACGGTGCGGCCCTTGGGCTTTCGGGCTACAAGCTCAGGATAACCGGGGGCAGCGACAAGAGCGGCTTCGCGATGAACAGGAGCATAAGCGGCGCGATAAAGACCAAGATCCTTGAAAGGGCTGGCCGCGCAGGCAAGAGGAAGGGCCAGTACAGGAGGCGCACCGTGAGGGGCAGCATGGTGAGCAACGACACCGAGCTTGTCAATACGGTAATAGTTGAATACGGCGACAGGCCGGTTGCGGAGCTTTTCCCCGAAAAGGGGAAGAAGGAGAAGGCTCAGTAATGATGGTGTTTAGCTTTGGACAAGACCACGCATAGCGTATTGAACATCGGGACGCTTGGCCACATAGACCACGGGAAGACGTCGCTCACAAGGGCCATAACCGGCACCTGGACCGACAGGCACAGCGAAAGCATAAAGAGGAACATGACGATAAAGCTCGGCTATGCGGATGCGGTAATCAGCAAGTGCGATGGATGCGACGGCCCCGGCGCGTACACCACTGGGGAGAAGTGCGATGGATGCGAAGGAAGGGCTGTGCCGCTCATGAGGATATCGCTCCTCGATGCGCCGGGCCACGAGACGCTCATGGCGACAGCTATAGCCGGATCCAGCGTCATAGACGCGATACTCTTCGTGATAGCGGCCAACGAGCCGGTCCCGATGCCTCAGACCAGGGAGCACCTCATGATAATAAACATACTCGGCATCAAGAACGTGATAATAGCCCAGACGAAGATAGACGTTGTTGGAAGGGAGAAGGCGCAGGAGCACGAGGCAAAGATAAGGGAATTCATAAAGGGCAGCATAATAGAGGGCGCGCCGATAATACCGGTGATGCCGAACCTCGGCATAAACGTGGGCGCCATACTGGAGCGCATAGCAAGCATGAAGCTGCCGCAGAGGGACCTGGAGTCCGACCCGATGATGTACGTGGTGAGGTCCTTTGACATAAACAAGCCGGGAGTCGATGCGGACAAGATCTCCGGAGGGGTCATAGGATGCGCGGTAACAAGGGGCAGGCTGAAGTCAGGCTCGCAGATAGAGATAAGGCCCGGGATAAAGCGCAACACCAAGTCCAAGAGGGAGATGTACGAGCCGATAATAACCGTTGTGAACGGCATGAGCAACGGCAAGGACAGCATAGACGAGGCAATACCTGGCGGGCTTGTCGGCATATCCACGGAGATAGACCCGACGTTCACCAAGGCTGACGGCCTTGTAGGGAATGTTGTGGGCCTTGTCGGCAAGCTGCCGCCGATGATAGGAAGCATCACGATAAAATACCACAAGCTCAAGAGGGACGACATACCTGAGCAGGGAATGTCGGAGAACGAGCCGCTCATCCTCGGCATAGGCACCACCACAATCCTGGGCTACATAAAGAAGGCGAAGAGGGACAACATAGAGATAACGCTCAAGCACCCGATAAGCGCTGAGAAGGGCGCCAAGATAGCTGTGATGAGGAACATAGGGCGCAGGTGGAGGCTTACAGGCTACGGCCAGCTCAACTAGCCTTTTGCCTCTGTTCCGATAATGAGCAGCAGCTGCAACGCTATTAATATTTTCACGTCCATTAATATATGCCTGTACGCAGGCGCGTGCATTCAATGGCGAAAAGGATCCACGTAGGCATGATAGCCGAAAGGTCAATGGTCTCTGTCGCCCCGGACACCAAGGCCTCTGCAGCGCGCAAGCTGATGAGGGATTCAAACATCTCTATGGTACCTGTGCTTGACAACGGAAGGCTCGTCGGCATACTTAGCGACGAATCCGTAAATGTGAACGGTACAGAAAATGAGGCAGGGGCGCTGATGCTCAAGCCGCTTTTCGTGGAAAAGGATAGGAGCCTGGACTACGCGATAAAATACCTGATAAGCCACAGGCTCAACAGGGTACCGGTGGTTGAATCAAGCATAGGGATGATATGCATAGGAATAGTTACTGCATCCGAGCTCCTCAAGGCAAAAAAATCGATGCAGGTTGATTGAATGGCTCTACCTCTGCAGCACTATCTGTATCGCGCTAACCTTCGACCTTGAGCCGTCCTCGTTCGTAAGCTCCTCCGAGGATGTCTTTATGCTCTTCTCCTTCAATTCCGGCAGGAACCTGTTGACCACTATCTCCTTCACGTCCACAGCCCTGGATATGGAGTTGCCCCTGGCCTTTATGGTTACCTCCTTCATGCCGCTGTTGAACTGCGTCACCACGGCAAGCACGTAATTCATCGTGGGCTTCCTGCCTATGTAAACCGTGTTCTCCGACCTTCCCTCGCCACCAAAGTCCATCCTCTGCTCTTCCGTTGTTTCGTTTGCCATGATATCACTTGCTCCGTTCGTGTTAGATGCAGAATGACTTGTTAATCAAAGTATATATAGGTTCTTGCGTGCCGTGTGTATTTTTATCGCAACCGGTGCCGATTGGTGCATGCATGAGCGGGAATTCCGCCGTACGCATCACTTAGAGGAGAGCTTCCTTATGCCCCTCAGCTCCCTGTCAGGATCCACATCCAGCCCCATCTCCGACAATACCTGGAAAGGGTACACTATGGATATGTCGCTGAGAAGCCTCACCTCCCTCTCGAGCTTTAGCTCCCTTGCGAGCTTCATGTTGGCCTCTATGGACCACAGCACGTTGGAGAGTATGCCCCTAGCGAGCTTTAGAACATGCTCTCTCTCCACCACATTTTCAGCTATGAGCCTGCGCGCCTCCTCCGTGTCCCACCTCTCCGTCCCCTTGTCCTCGAATGCCTTGCTGAAGGAGCGCATGAATTCCGGCGACACGGGATAGAACACCTTGTAGAATATTATCCCGAAAGTGGCAGCGTAGGAGTAGCGGAGTATTATGCCCGTTGTTATGACCCTGTCGTGCCACGAGTCTATCTTTGATATGCGCTCGAATGCCTTCTCGAGCGACTTGGGCTGCTCCCCCACAGAATGGCCCAGACCCTCGGCAAGGTTCTTCAGCGCGCGCGTGCGCCTCATGTCCAGGACGGATATCTCGAGGAAGCGCCTCTCGTATTCCGCGTTCCTGTCAAGCGACTTGGTGGCCCACGCCTCCTCTATGCGCGCCATGCTCTCCTCGCCGTAGAAGAATAGGTTGAGCAGCTTGAGCACCGACGCCATGTTGAACGTGGTCCCGTTCGGGAGCCTCACCTGCGTCTTGGTTATCTCCCCCTTCTTCCTCTTCACATCGACAAGGCTTATTGCGTATTTGACTGCACTGATTGGGTTTTCCCTCACGTACCTGTACACGTACGGCCTCACCCACACCGGAAGCCTGTATTTCTCAAGCGCAGAATCCACCAGCCTGTCTGTCTGCAGATTCAAGTGCCCACCACTCTGCAATATACGCTTGATATCCTTTTATGTCTTTTTCTTTGATTGAGACTTCCTGCTTGAGTATATCCTGAATGCGACGAAGGCTATTACGGCGATTACCACTGCGTATTCTATGTAGCTGATGTATCCGGAGGTGCCGCTCCTGCCAGTTCCAACATATGCGTAGTAGCCGTTGGATCCGGAGAACTGCTGGTTGACCGCTGCGTTCGGCTGCCTCCACTGCTCGAAGAGAGTGACTGGATAGTTCCCCAGGTTTCCAGAAGGGTCGACGCCGACGTAGAACGTAGCGTTAACGCTCTGGCCCGGCGCCAGCGAGTTTATGTATATGTTCGGGTTCACCGGCGTTATGGGGAATGTTGTCTGCAGGCTCAGTGTTACCTGCTCGGCCGCTATGTTCCCTGTGTTCTTGATGTGGAACGTTATGGGCTTGTACGCATCCCCGGGCTTTATGCTTGTGGTAACGTTGGTTATGTTGAATACCGCAGATTTCTGTATGTTTATGGGTATGTACTGCAGCTGCGTGAAGTTGTCGTTGTAGTTGGAGCTGTAGTACTTCAGCGAGACGGGGAGCGAGAAGGAGTTGCTGCTGAGGGACCTGTTGGCGTTTATGTAAACAGTCATCGTCGTGGAGTTCTTCGGGCCTAGCGATGCTATGAAGAACTGGGATATGCTCCCGATTTCAACCCCGGGCCCGTTCAGGAAGCTTGCTGTCAGGTTCTTTGCCGTGCCAAGGCCGGTATTCTGAAGCTGCACGGTGAGAGTCTGGTTGCCCCCGGCATACAGGTTCGTCGGCGTGGCGCTGGCTATGCTGGCCACGACGTTCGGCTGGTTTATTATTATGTCAAGCAAAAGGCTTGTGTTCTCGGTAACTGCGTTTCCCGACTGCGCGACATATGATATGGTCGCGTTTACAGGGTAGGTGCCGTTGCTTATGCTGATGGACGGCTGCAGATTGGCGGTGAATGTGGCCGTGCCGTCGGGGCTTATGGACCCGAGGTTGAACTGCTCAGTTCCGAAAACCTTGAAGTACTGCGAGTCGTGCAGCGTCACGGTCACGTTGTTTGCTACGTCGGTTCCGGGATTCACCGCACTCATCTGCATGCTTGTGGATTGCCCCGGGGAGAGCATGGACGAGGGATTTGCGCTGAGCTTTATCACAGGGGTGCCGTAGACGTAGAAGCTTATCGGGATTTCCGCTGATGCGGGAAGCCTCGTTACGCCGCTGTAGCTGTTCGGCTGGTCGGTCTGGTAGTTCGCGACCACGTCTATAGTGTATTCCCCTGCATGCAGGGTAGAGGGTATGTGCACCGAATAGGTGAATGTGTCAAGCCCCACTCCCCCGCCGTAGAGCCCCGTGCCTATCGCGTCTATTATGGAGGTGCTTGACGGCGATACGTTTATTATCGGGTTCTGCGCGGTAAGCTGCAGGTTCACGTTGTAAAGCGTGGACGAGTATGAATTGTAAAGCTGCAGCATTATCGTGGCGTTGCTTCCTGCCACTACAGGCTGCGGCGATATCCTCAGATTGACGATGGACAGCGCCCCGTCCCCGACCGAAACCGCGCCCGCAGCGCCCATCGCAAGGACTGGCGCAAACATGGAAACCAGAAGGATTACCCTTATCATCTCTTTAGCTCTCATTTCATTCACCATTGAACATCATTCTATCCTTGTCTTGAAGACCTTGATTGCGAGTATCGTGGAAACCACGATGAACACCGCGAGCACTGCAAGGTCAAGCTCTATCGTAGCTATAGGATAATAGCCGTTCATCATCACGTCCCTTATGCCGGTGGTGACGTATGTGAGCGGGTCCACAACGCTCACCGGCTGCAGCCAAGCAGGCAGCGTGCTGACAGGGGAGAACGCCCCGGACACGAACCACAGCGGCAGCGTTATGGTCTGCGCAGCTATCGCGTATACCTCGACCTTGTTTATCCTCGACGCAAGCGCGCTTGTGAGCGCGCTGAACCCGAATGCTGCGATGAGCGACAGCAGGAGTATCCATATCACCCCGACAGCGCCCATCGCTATGTTTATACCGAACAGGAATATCAGCCCGAACATTACTATTGAGTTCACCACCCCCGTAGTAGTTCCAGCAAGCATCTTGCTGAGCACCAGCGCGGTCCTTTGAACAGGGGTTATAAGAAACGCCTTGAGGTTGCCGAAGTCCCTGTCCTGGATTATGGACATGCCGCCGCCGAACATGCTTCCGAACACTATCACCATCCCGAAGAGCCCGCCTGCGACGAACGTCTTGTAGTTCCCTTGGGTGCCGTACGTAGGATTGAGCGTTACGGTGCTTACCGGAGGGGCGTTGCTGAGGAGGAAGCCCTGCTGCAGCGCCGCGCTGGTCCTTGCGCCGAACTGTGAGGCGGTTACGCTGATCTGCTGGAGCGAGCTCCCGAGATTGGCGAAATTGTTGGCATAATAAACATAAACGGACGGGCTAGTAGATGAGGCCGTTCCGCTGCCAGGGAATCCGGGCAGTATTACAACGACTACGTCTATCCTCCCGGCGCTGAGGTCCTTCAGGGCCTGGTACTCCGTTGTCACGCCCTTCAACGACACGAAGTTCTGCTGCTGCAGGTTGTTCATGAACTGGACAGACTGGGGATTGTTGGCGTAGTTGACAACTTCAATGGGCACGTTCTTCGGCGCGGAGTTTATGCTGCCGAATATGAGAAGCAGTATGAGCGGGAATATTATGGCCCTTATGAGGTTGGTCCTGAGGTTTGCCTTGTATATGAGCAATTCCCTCTTGTAAAGCGTAATGGTGTCGTTCAGTAGCCCCACATGATCACCTTTTCCACATCTTGTTCCTGTTTGCAGTTGCCGCATCCTCCGAAGTGGAATCCCTTATCTGCGATCCAGTGAGCTTGAGGAAGGCGTCGTCGAGCGTCGGGAGGTGCGCGCTTATCGCAAGCACAGGTATCTTCTTGTCCTCGATGTCGTTGGTTATGTTCCTGAACAGCCTTGAGGAGTTGGCCCCGAGGGCGCCTATTATCTTGTCGCCCTTTATCTCCGGGTCAACCCCGTATTTCTTCAATATCCTTACGATGTTCTCTATGTCGCCGTGCCTGGCGACTATTTCAAGGATGTTGCCGGTGCTCACCATCGCCTTGAGCTCCGACGCGGTGCCTATCGCCTTTATCTTTCCGTGGTCTATTATCGCTATCCTTTCGCACAGCGCGTCAGCCTCCTCGAGGTACTGCGTAGTAAGTATTATCGTGACGCCGCTCTTGTTCAGCTCCCTTATCCTGTCCCACAGCTGGTTCCTGTTCTGTACGTCAAGGCCGGTTGTCGGCTCGTCCAGTATCAGTATCGGTGGGTTGTGCACCATGGACTTCACCAGCTCCAGCCTCCTTTTCATGCCCCCGGAAAATGTGCCTGCCTTCTTGTCTGCAAAATCCATGAGGTCGGCGTCATGAAGCGCCTCTGCAACCCTCTTTTTCTCCGTTACAGGATCAACCTGGTACAGCTCTGCGAACAGCTCCAGGTTCTGCCTTGCGGTAAGCTCGTTTTCAACAACCGTCTCCTGCGTCATCAGGCCTATCGATTGCTTTATGCTGTTTATGTGCTCCTGGTTGTTTATCCCGTTCACGAATATGGTTCCGCTGGTCTGCTTGAGAAGCCCGAGCACCACGTTGAGCAGAGTGGTCTTGCCGGCGCCGTTGGGCCCGAGCAGGCCGAATACCTCG
Organism: Candidatus Micrarchaeota archaeon; assembly: GCA_028866575.1. NCBI lineage: Archaea > Nanobdellati > Microcaldota > Microcaldota archaeon. Next base: position 30,056 of record JAGWHU010000007.1, read on the forward strand.
CCCTCCTTGATGCTGAGGTCTATGCCGCCGAGTGCGGTGAAGTCCCCGAATTTCTTTACCAGGCCGTTCACCTCTATTATGTTTTTTGCAGCCACAGGACTACCCCAGTATCTTGACGAGCTCCCTCATGCTTTTCATGAAAAGCCCCTTTGATTCCTTGAGGGCATTGCTCCCCTTTGCGGTTATTTTGTAATAGTTCTTAAGCTTGCCGCCGTCTATCCTCGCATCCAGCTTTATGTAGCCGGATTTCTCCAGAGCCTTCACCGTGTTGTATATGTCGTTCTTGGGATCCGTGCTGTATTTCTTGAGGAACATGGAGAACCTGCTTGCATTCAGCTCCTTGATCAGGGCATACGAGTATATTTCGCCGCGCTCTATCCTCTTCAACAGCACGATCTTGAGCACGGTCCTCGCCATGTCCTTCGTCATGAACGGGTGCTCGTACTTGTACTTCTGCGCAGCTGGCTTCGCCACATTAACCCCCCAGTTAGTTTAAATTTAAACTATATTAATTTAAAACTAAAAGTATATATATCTTTTTGGCACAGGAGCTTTGCACGAGAAAGCCATTTTGCACGAAAACTCTCCTTCTTGCACGAAAAGTCAAAAATTCATGATTAGGTGAACCTATGGTAACTAATATAGATTTGATTAGACCAAAAAATAATAAGATATACAAGAGGGTAAGACCCATGACTGTTTGTTTAAGCGTAATATGCGATAGCGGCACATATCCGAGAATTGTATTTTGTGCAGATAGACAAGTAACTGCTGGTGGTTTAACATTTGAACAAGCACGTGCAAAATTCGCTTTGGCTTCAAGAAAATGTACTAATTGCGTCATATTAAACGCTGGTGATGGGTATAATGCCGACAAAATACTTGTCAGAGTAGGTGATTTCCTTGATGGAGAGATATCTAAAGGTAGGATATTCACTATAATGGAAATTTCTGAACTTATAAGGAAAGAAACAGAACATCTTAGAAACGAAAGGATAAATGCACAAATTCTTAATCCACGTGGTTTAAACTTAGAAACATTTTACAAAAATTTAAAGAAATATCCAGAAACTTTTTGGAAAAATGTAGACGAAGAAATTAAGAAGTACTCTGTAGATACGAATTTCTTAGTTGTAGGGTTTGACATAATGGAAAACGGTAAAAAATATCTCGCACACATAAATCTCATAAATGAAAATGGTGAAATAGAGATATTAGACGGAGATGGGTTTGGGATAATAGGAATGGGTAATCTTATGTCCTTGCCAGAGATAACAAAAGAAGCATATCAACTTACAACCCCCTTAAGTGAAGCCATTGTAAAAGTTTATTGGGCAAAAAAATCTGCTGAAAGAGTTTTAACTGTAGGACATAAATCAACAGATTTAGGAGTTATGTGGTGCATTTCAGATAAAGATGGGAATGTAATAGTACAAGGCACTATGCTACAGCCTGAATTTCTAAAAGAACTTGATAAAAGCTATGAAGCCTCAAATCAGAAAATGCATGAATCAATAGTAGAAATAGAAAAAAATATCGAAGACATATTCGCTGGTAAAAAAACACTATCAATACATTAAGTAATCATTTCTTTTTTTTCTTAATTATTAGAATACCATTCTCTATTCTTGCATCTAAAACTTGCCCAGCTTTCCATTCTAACTTTTTAACTTCTTCAGGTGGTATTGTTATAACCCATTTAATGTACTCTTTTGTCCCTATCTTACGGGAAAGCCGTTTTTGTAGTTGCATAATGTATTTAGGTGCCTAAAGCTTTAAAAGCCTTTGGTTTAGGTACCGAAAGGTATATATGTCTTAGGTACCTAATAATATTAGGTGCCTAATATGATAGCACAAACAAACTTAAGAAGACAAAGAGGTTATGAGATAGCTCAACAAAAGACAATAAAGATAATAAAGTCTGGCTGGCTTGTAGAGTCTCAATCAGGGAATGGATTTTATAAAGTATCAAATGAATTTATCTGCAACTGTCCAGACTCAGAACTGCATAAAGAGACCTGCAAACATGCTTTTGCAGTTAGATATTATCTAAATATTGAAAAAAGAAGTATGCATGGTCTTGAAACTCACAAAATACCACTTACTTACTCACAAGCGTGGACTACCTATAATCAAGCACAAATGTCAGAAGGCAAGCTATTTTATGAACTTTTAAGAGATTTAGTAAAAGATTTGGAAGACCCTTTAAACAAGCAGAAAACGGGCAGACCACGTATGAAATTCAATGATACTATGTACCTTGCAATAGCCAAAGTGTATTCCCAATTGTCCTGCAGAAGGGCTAATTCCTTATTTGGAATAGTACGAGATAGAGGCTTTGTAAAAGAGATACCACATTTCAATGCTTTATCAGTAGTCCTAAATAGAGCAGATATAACACCTATTCTGCAAGAGTTAATAGCTACTACATCAGCCCCTTTAAAATCTGTAGAAGTCGCCTTTGCAGTAGATAGCTCTGGATTTAGGACACGTTCTTTCAGTCCTTATGTTGATGATAAGTACGGTATAAAAAGAGAACATAAATGGATTAAGGCACATATCTGCGTTGGCACAAAGACAAACGTAATAACGGCACTAAAGATAACAGAAGGTTATAGTGCCGATTCAAAGGAATTCATACAGTTAGCACAGACAACAAAGGATAATGGCTTTGATATACAAGAAATCTCGGCAGATAAAGCATATAGCAGTAGAGAGAATTTCTCGTATATAGACAGCATTGGCGGTACTGCCTTCATACCGTTCAAATCAAACTCAAGAGCAAAACCAAAGGGAAGTAGGATTTGGAATAAGATGTATCATTATTTCAATATGAATAAGGACGAGTTTATGTTGCATTATCATAAGAGAAGTAATGTAGAGAGTACTTTTGCGTCTATAAAAAGGAAGTTAGGCGATACCTTAAAATCAAAAAATAGGACATCACAGATTAATGAATTGCTGTGTAAAATAATCGCATACAATATTACTGTTTTGATTCAGGAAATGTATGAATTGGGTATGACTATTGATTTACAATAAGCAAAGAATACCCCCTATCAAACTAATAATTGGTAATATTAAAAGAATTGGAAGTGTATAAAATCCTACCATGCTAAATAACGAAAATATAATTCCTATTATAGACCAAATCTTTTTAACCGACTTTAATCCTGTACTCAAAATAGCCCCAGAGATTATAGTCATTAAGCTACCAAGTATTAGAAATAAAGATAAATCCTTAAAATCAAAACCAGCAAGATATAAAACTCCTGGAGCAGAATTTACACTATCAATAAAAAGATTCAAACCCATCAAGAATGTTAATATACCAGCTATAATAAGTAGAAAAGCACCTATGGTTAATAGGGATACACTTTTATCAGCCATGTTATAAAATCAATACTTAAGCTTTTAAAGGTTTAGCACGTCCATTATTAATATTAAAAGATGGTCTTTTTGGCTAAGAAAAATAAATTTAAACATTTGTGTGAAAAATGGAATAACATGACCTTCGCTAATAAAATAATGATTACATTAACATTAATAGGTATAATTTTAGGTTCAACTTTGACTGGTTTGGGTGTTTATATTTCCTTAGCTCAAATACATATTACACAACAGCAAGGGCATATTACACAATTGCTTAGTGAGGCTAATATAGTACCGTATACTGGATTTTGCAAATATATATGGTATCATATTGGTGGTTATAATCAGAGCTACACTATAGTTAATATAGGAAAATCACCAGGTAACGCAACTATCTCTTATAATTATACAGGATTTTCATATTTAAGTCTTAGCCAAAATGATACTGTAAAAGATTATGAAAGGCAAACTTATCCAAATGAAACAACCATTCAAATAATTCCTGGAACTCCATTTACATTTAGAATTCAAGGAAGCGTATTTCCATCAATAGGGAATTGGTCTCGTTTGCAATATTCATTAAAAATAAAAACAAATGGTGGTACATTTGGTACAGATTTTAATAATTGTTATGTGATAACCTGTTCATATGTAAACGTAACACCAACAAGATATCTTGTTGGTAATAATGTAGCGTTTTTGCAAGTTAAAGCAAATAGTATAAATGTAAACTATCCAAATGGTTTTAATGGTTGGAATACAAGTACCAATACAACCTGGAAACAAGTACCTTTAGCATCTTGCACTTAAACTAAAGATTATGCACGAAAAGTTAGCCAAAAACCTTAGTTTTCGTGCAAACCCTGGCACAGGAGCTTTGCACCCAGGCCCGTGCCCAATTAAAAGAGGGTTTATATATATGAATGTTGTAATTTATATTACGGAGAAGGAAGACATGAATGTTCTAATTCTACGTAAAAACAAAAAAAATAAGTGTATGTAATGTACCAAGATGAAGGATCAGGAAGGAATAGCTCCTATGGAGGAGGATACGGAGGGCGCAGGGAAGGAAGGAGAAGCTCATTTTCGGGCTCTTCTGAGCCGAAGCCGGTAAATACCGGCGACGAGATAGAAGTCAAGATCGAGGCTGTTGCATCCAAGGGCGATGGAATAGCCAAGAAGGACGGCTTCGTAATCTTCATAAAGGGCGCAAAGGAAGGAGAGACTGTAAAGGCAAGGATAACTGAGGTCAAGGAAAGGTTTGCAATAGGGGAAGTAATCAGCTAAATCCTTAGCTTCTATTTTTATTTTTTTCTTATTTTTCCCGTGAGTCAGCGGGAGCGCTACCCGGAAATAGGCGCATTGCGGAAAATCCGCAGTGCAAGACTGGTTTTTACCTGAAATCGGAAATGGAAAGTGCCGGCAAGCGGCCGGCACCCTGCTCAATCAGTTGGCAAGCTTGCCCTGCTCCTTTGTGTATAGCAGCATGCCCTCGAACATCCTGGATACCTGGCCTGCCCTTATGCCGTATATCGACTTAACCCTTCGCTTGTTGGCAAGCTCTATCAGCCTCTGGGTTATGATGCCGTCAAAGACTATTGCGCTTATCCCGTCGGTGTCCTGGACCGTCTGTATGAGCTCCCTTATGGGCACCTCGGATATTACGTTGCTGTTTTTGTCGTATAGCCTGCCCCTGAGCGTGTTGTGCAATTCGGTGAGCGAGTCCATATACCTCTGCTCCGGCTCAGCTGCGGCGCGGTCGTCTATCGACTTTATCGCATCCATCCCGCTGGGGTCCTCGTGGTTTATGTCCTTTATGCCAAGCTCCGGGTCTACGTTTATCGGCTCCACTGCCGCCTTCGCATCCTCCTTGCTCAGCATCTTCCTGGATATCTCCGACGGGCTCAGTATGCTCCTGTCCCTTTCCTGCTGCCTCGGGGCTCCTCCCAGCCTGACCTCGTGCCTTGACTGCTGCTGCACCTGCTGCTCCACCCTCATTTCCCTCTGCTGGTGCTGCTGTTGGAACCTGTCCCTCCTCTGCTCCTGGTAGTGGCCCCTGTGGCTGCCGCCGTTGAGCCTTGGTATGACCTGGTCTATAGGGACCTTTGCCCTTAGCGCCTTTATGATGTCCTTCCTGGTGAGCTCCTCCACTTCCTTGCCGTCCGGAGCCCTTACCACGTAGTCTATGTCGCAGACGTTCAGCAAGCCCCTCAGTATCATGTCGCCGCCCCTGTCCCCGTCAAGGAAGAGCGTGGCCTCCTTCGACTTCGTGAGGTCTATTATCGTCTGGGGTATCTTCCCGGTGGCGCCGCCCACCGCTATGCAGTTGGTTATGTCGTTCTTGAGCAGGTTTATCACATCGGCCCGGCCCTCTACCAGTATCACCTCGTTCTCCTCCTCTACGTCAGGCCCGGCAGGCAGGTTGTCCTGTCCGAACGTGGTTACCACGCTTGATTTCACGTCGGTTTCCACAAGCTCGCTTATCTCCTTGCTGTCCGGCATCTCGGTAGTTATGAGCGTCTTCAGTAGGTCCTTTGCCCTTGCTACTATCTTCCTGCGCTTCTCGTTCCTGGTGTCCTCTATCTTGTTTACCTTGAATACCGTTTCGAAGGGCCCCACCCTGTCAACCGATTCTATGGTTGCGCCGAGTATGCAGGTCTCGACCCTTCCTAGCGATGACGGTAGGAAGAGCTTGCCGTACGTCTTGTTCCCCTGCGAGGAAGCCTCTATCTCTATCCTTCCTATCTTGCCGTTCTTCTGGAGCTCCCTGAGATCCAGGCCGCCTCCGAGAAGCCCTTCAGTCTGCCCGAAAACGGCGCCTATTATGTCCGGCTTCTCAGCCAATCCGGATATCTCGAATCTTGCCTCTACCATGTACTTTACAATGTCAATGTAAGTTTTTGCCATTCAAACACCTATTGTTTTGCGTCAGAATAGCCACATCAGAAGGAGGTTACGTTAACTTCTATGCCTACGTAATTGCCTAAAGCCGAAGCTGGGTATCAGGTCGACTTTTCCAGGATCCCAATCCATACGACTTATGAAATTCAAATACTCAAACCCCTCATGAAATATGACTATTCTTAACTACTTATAGTTAGGCAAGAATATGCTTATAAGCCTTCTGTATATTCCATTGGCATGGAAGATACCGCAGCTATCCCCTCCTGTTGTGCTCCCTGAACCTTATGTTTATGTCAATGTACTCCAATGACTTTGATATGCTCCTTGCAAGATCTGCCCTGTAGTTGGACTTTACCCTGAAGAACGCATCTATTTCTTTTCTTGTCTTCCTGTCATCCATGACAGAAAGTATGTCTATGAAGTCGGTAAGCCCCCTGACCCCCCTGTCGTACATAGACATCAGCCTCTTCCAGTTGGATCTTGTCCATTTCCATACCGCTTCCTTGCCCTGCTCGTGGGATGCGATTGATGCTGGTATCCTGTTGACGTGCTGCATCCTTACGTTCTTTGACAGCGTGTACTCTAGGGCCATTCCCATGCACTTCGGGTCGTTGAAGCTGCCGAGGGCGAGCAGGAACCTCATCTTTTCCTCCGGGACAGCCTCTTTCTCGTACAATCCGACAAATTTCCTGAAAGTCGACTGGTCGCCCACCCATGCGTTAAGGCTGTACACTGTGGAGCGTATGTCGGTGTCTATCTCACTGCCCTTGCCCAGGTAGTCGGAGAAAAGCTTCCTGGATCTTGATATTACCTCCTTGTCGTTCATGAATCCAAGCGCCCTGAGCGTATATACCCTAAGAAGCACTGTGGAATTCCTGTCATTCTTTCTTCTTTTCCAGCCCAGTTTCCTGAGCAGTTTCCTGTGGTATGCCATGCTGAGACGCCTTGGCCGCTCCGCGACCTTTTTCTCATTGGCCAATAGTAGGGTAAGGGCGGTAAGATGCCCTGAAACGCTAATGTCCATAGGAAACTCGCAATCCATGCAATGCCTCTCGATGAAATCCAGGTACTCTGATACCTTTATGCTGCACGATCTCGCCGCGCTGTACAGATCGTTCTCTATCCCATAGCCGTCAAGGGCGCTTATCTTTCCGGATTCTATAAGCCTGCCGAGCTCGCCAAGCATGCTCTTGGGGTATTTTGACCTGTAGAACCCCTTTTGAGCGTAATTCAGCTTTATGTATTCAAGCCCTTTCTCCTTGAGTGATGCGCTTTTCCCGCTTAGCAGCATGGAGCCCTCCTGCGCCCTTTCGCCCCTTTCCTTTTTCAGGTAGTGTATTGGTATTGGCCATATAGATGCGTCTTTCCTGTCCAGGAGGAAGAAGCGGCGCTGCCCGAGAGACAGCGTGCTGCCGTTGTATTTGACCTCAACTATGGGATATCCGGGCAGTTTTATCCAATTGCTTGCTATGTTGCCTATGTTGGACCTGTTGGGCCTTGCCGCGCGGCTTATTTCAGCCCAGAGGTCTGCTCTTGTTGCGTTTGAATACGCATATTTCTCCAGGTATGCGTGCAGACCCTTCCTGAACGTATCCTCGCCAACGTAATCCTCGAGCATCGCGAGTATGGCCCCGCCCTTGCTGTACGTTATGTTAGGGTCGAAGGCATCGCCGAGATCCGCGGGGCTCTTCACGTCTATGCCTATAGGCTGCGTGGAGCGCAGCTGGTCCGCCCCCAATGCGCCCCCGGTCCTTCCGAGAACGTATTGCACGTCCATCTGCCATTTCGGGAACACCTTGTGCATTGCCTTGAAGGACATGAACGTGGCAAAGCTCTCGTTGAGCCATATGTCGCTCCACCATTTCATCGTCACAAGGTCGCCGAACCACTGGTGCGCGAGCTCGTGGGAAACCAGCTCCGCGACCCTCTGCTCCTGCATAACCGACATGCCCTTTTCGGCAAGCAGCCCGTTCTCCGCGTATGTTATGGCGCCCCAGTTTTCCATCCCGCCTATCGCGAAATCAGGAACCGCAATGAAGTCCATCTTCGGCAGAGGGTATTTTATCCCGAAATATTCCTCGTAGTGCCTCATGAATTTCTTCCCGTATTCGAGGGCAGTTTTTGCCATGCCTATCTTGCCCGGCGTTGTAACTACGCTAAGCTTTATCTTTCCGTAAGACCCTTCCAGCTTTTCAAACTCCCCTATGCCAAGGTAAAGCAGGTACGTTGACATCCTTGGCGTCCTGTGGAATGCGACCAGCTTTTTGCGGCCCATTGGCTTGGTGCCCTTTTCGGGCATGTTGGATAGTGCGGATAAATCCTTGTCTATGATGAATGAAACGTCGAAAGTTGCCTTGAACTCCGGCTCGTCGAAGCACGGGAACGCCCTGCGTGCGTCCGCAGCCTCGAACTGCGTGGTAAGCCAGTAGTGCTCCTTGCTGCCTATCCTGTACCTGCTCCTGTAGAAGCCGCTCAGGGTGTCTTTGTTCAGGCCCTCGAAATCTATTTTAAGCTCGCAGCTTCCGGATACAGGAGTTTCGAATTCCAGGACGCAGCGCTCCTGCGCCCTGTCAATTACCGCCTTTGCTTCCTGCACGAACCTGCCCTTCGATACGGTGGCCTTTACTATTTTTATGTCTATGGCGTTCAGCGCTATCCTCCTGGTGCTTTTCTTTACGCTAACAGATATCCTTTCCTTGCACGTATACGTTGATTTTCTCATGTCGGGTCGGAATACCAGCACGTAATTGGATGGTATTGCGTTATTCCCGAGCGTTTGCCTTTTTCCGGCCATAATATCACAGCTACTGCACCGTAGTAACAGTAACGTCCTTTACAGTGAAGCTCGGGACAAAATAATAGTCCATGTCGACGTCCCACGAGGTGCACTGCCTGGCATTCCTTGCGGCGAGCACGGTGTTCTTGAGCATTCTTATGAGGTTGTCGCTTATCCTTATGCCGACTATCGGTCCTATGTCCTTCTGCTTTATCGCGAATGCCGGCTCCCCTTTCTCTATGTACAGCGTTAGATCCCTGGGCATTGTGGAGAAGTCGCCCTTGATGTAGCTGCTGAACCTCGTATACCACGTGTTCGTTACGAGTATGCCCCTGTCCACGCTGGATATCAGCTTGTCCACGTCCTTGACGGTTTTCCTGTGCTCCATCACCAGCGTCCTGGTGCTGGGCCTCACGAGCCCCGCATTCCCGGTGCTCTTGGTGTTGTACTTCTCTGCCGTTGAATGGTTGTGCAGGTACGTCCTGAGTATCCCGCTTTCCACCACCTTTGTTCTCTGGGATGGAGTGCCCTCTAAATCGTAGGCCGATGACTGTATGCCCTCCCTTATCCTTCCGTCATCGTAAAGCATGATATCCTTGCCTGCGACCACCTTGCCCAGCTTGCCGGTGAAGCAGCTACCGGTTTCGGCGTTGCCCATGCATGCAGCTGAAGCTGCATTCGTAAGCAGGGAGCCGCCTGGAGACTGCATGTACACTATGTCGTATTTCCCGTCCTTTATCTTGCCAATTTTCTTCGTGCTACCCAGTATTTCTGCCATTTCCTTGGGCTCCCTGTCGAATTTGACGTCCTTGAGCATCCTGGAGGCGAAAACGTTCTGGTAGGAGAGCTTGCCGCGGAACACCCTCAGGGACATCCTGGCGAAGGTGCCCCTGTCGGTGCCGTTGAACCCGTTGCTGGTGCTTACGGTATCTGATCCTGATCCTACCACTACCATTCCGGCAACTGAAGTCGCGCCGTTGTCCAATGCGCTGTTTACAGCAGCTATCGCCTTGTCTGCCATTTCCGCGCTGCCGCAGTCCTCTATGCTCCTGTCGTACGGATAAACGTATTTTGGCCTGCCGCCTCGCGGCGATGCGAGCCCGAAATAGTCCTCCTTCGGCTTGACGCTTGCAAGGGCCTTAGATGCGCTGCCTATGATCCTCCTTATCCCCTGCCTGCTGGTATCGGAGATGTCTGAAAGCAGCAGTATCCTCTTGTCTTTCGTCAGGAATATGTTGCAGGATATGTTCAGCTTTTCGACAACAGAATCGATCTCGGAATTTGTTATCTTGAGGTACAGGTTGCGCCCGGTCCCTATGTCCACGGCAACGTCGTCAAAACCCATGCCCTTCGCGATCCTCACTATCCCATCGGTGGTCTCTCCCATGTAAGTCACTTGAACGAAAGCAGCACGGACGGGCCGCCCATGGTAACAGGTACGCCCTGCATGGGCTCGCCCTTCCCGCATGTGCCTACGTAAAGCTTGATGTCGTTTCCCAGCATCTTTACAGCGTGCCAGAAGTCAAGCGTGCCCTTCTCGAGCCTGTAGTTCTTTATCGGTTTTCCCAGCCTTCCGTTTTTTATCATGTACGCAACGTTCCCCTGGTACCTGGAGAAGCTCCTTGTGTCGTCGATGTTCCATTCCGTGAAGTTCTTTATGTATACGCCGTCCCTTGCCTCCTCGACCAGCTCGTCAAGGCTTGACGTGCCATTCCCGAGGTATGTGTTCCCCATGCGCACCATGGGCTCGTTCGAATACGAGTCGCTCCTCGATGAGCCGTTGCTGTGTTTCCCAAGGATATGCGCATATTCGCGGTTCGTCAGCAGCTCGTTCTGCCTTCCGTTTTTGACTATGCACCGCTTGCCGGCCCTTACGCCCTCCTCGTCGAACATATAGAACCCGTAGGTGTTTTTTATGGTTGGATCGTCGTATATCGAGACAATCCCGCTGCCTATGCTCATGCCGAGGTTGTCCTTTGTGAGATAGCTCGTCCCTGCCTGAGCCGCCTCCCTTCCGTATATCCTGTCCGCCTCGTTCGGATGGCCGACGCTCTCGTGGACAGCTATCCCTGTTATTTCCGGGGCTATGACCACGTTCCTTACCTTTTTTATCTGGTCCTCGCTCATGTTTACGCCATTCCTCATAACGCTGTGCATCTCCTTGGCGTTGTCAAGCACGTCCCCCATTATCCCTAGCGCCTTGAAATTCCGGTAGCTGCCCTTTATGCCGTATTGCAGTATCCTGTCCCTCTTGTCGCTGCCTTCTGCAAGGCTCATGCTCACTACGGCAGAGAACACGGGTATGCTGCTCCTCACGGTATTGCCTTCGGTATTCACTATGTATTCCTTTCCGGAGCCGAATCCACCGTACACTCCCCTGTATTTGACGTACCTGAGACTTCCCATCGCCCTGTCTATTTCAGACAAATCGTCAAGGAAATCCTCGGGCTTTGTCCTCGCATTTTCCTTTACGCCGTAGCTTGAATGCAGATCAGGCTCGCTGGAAAGCTCGGTGTCGATGCCCTTGAAGCCCCTGAAGCCCCTGATGGCCCTGTCGAGCACCTTCTTTTCCAGCATGTTAGTGGAGAATGTGTAAAGCTTCTTCCCCTTTATGAGTCGTATGCGCAGGCCCGCGCTTTCCGCATACTGGCCGCCGTTGAAGATGCCCTGCTCTATCGCATAGGAATTGTCCACGTCGTATCTCAGGTAGGCCTCGGCGTAATCCAACCCAGCCTTCCCTGCAACGGACATGGCATAGTCTGCTATGCCGTAATCGATTTCCATGTCATCAAGTAGCGCGCGTTTGTAGTACATACCTATATTTAAGCTGTTAATTTAAACCTTGTGTTAAAAACTTTATATAGTTGCAATATGCAGTAGTGTGCGAATGAAAATAGCGTTTGTTTCCGATGCAGTATACCCGTGGAACGTTGGGGGGCTCGAGACGCTGGAGAGCACCGAGGCGCAGGAATTGGCGAAGGCAAACGATGTGCATTTCTTCTCGCTCAGATGGCCGGGCATGGAGAAGGACTTCAGGCACAACAACATAATGTACCACACGCTGCACGACATAACCACTGAGAAGTTCTACAGCCACGGCAGGAGGTCCATAAGGCAGGCAATCATATACACGATAGGGCTTGCGCGCATATTCTTCTACAAGTTCGACTACATACAGTCCAACGAGTTCCCGATACTGCAGATACCCGTGCTCAAGCTCTACTGCATGCTCAACGGATGCAAGCTCATACTGGACATGCACGAGGTCTGGGACAAGGAATACTGGACTAGCTACCTTGGCGGGGGCATACGAGGCCATCTTGCAAACTGGTTCGCATCTACTGTACTTAAGATGGCCGATGCATACATAGCCAACTCGAGCGTGACAGCGGAGAGGCTGGAGGGCCTCGGGATTGACAGGTCAAGGATACACACGTTTTCCCCGGTGATAAACGACAACGAGCTGCGGAAGATAAGGGCAAAGGACAGCAGGAAGCAGGTTGTTTTCTCAGGCAGGCTCATAAAGGAGAAAAGAGTGGACAAATGGCTGAAGGTCGTAAAGGAGGCGAGCAGGGGCGTAAAGGGCATGAAAGCTGTGCTCATAGGGGAAGGGCCGGAGAAGAGCAGCATAAAGGGCGAAATAGAGAGGCTTAATCTGGACCGCATCGTAGAGCTCAGGGATTTCTACCATACGGAGGACAAGAACGAGCTGTACAGGACAATAAAGGGCTCGAAGGTATTGCTGCACATGTCGGAGAGGGAGGGACTCAGCATAATAGTGCTGGAGAGCCTTGCGCTTGGAACGCCTGTCCTGCTTCCCGAATACTCGCCAATACCGAAGGAAGTAAAGGAGATGTGCGTGGTAAGGGACGAGGAAGAAATACCAAAAGAGCTTGGCAAGATGCTGGAGAGCAAGGACAAGGGCCAATTCATAACCAACGCCAGCGGCCTGAACAGCTTCCTCGCGTCGCACACCAACGAATTCTACGCTGCGCTGTTCGGCAGGCTCAAGGGAAAGGCCAGATGAATTACAGGTTCATCCGAACCAAAGCATAACGATGCATTTTAATACCAGTACAAAATAATAAGAATGTGGGAATATGTACAGCGTAACCGATTTTCAGATACCTGCGGATGACAAGGAGCGCGCGAAAAAGTTCTACAGCTCGGTTTTCGGGTGGAAGACCAATGACGTGCCAGGAGTGGACTACACAGGGCTCATAACAGCCGAGACCGACGAGAACTCCAACAGGCCGAAGCGCCCCGGGGCAATCAACGGCGGGATGATGAAGAGGGAAGGAACGTTTAAGAACCCGACCATAACGATAACAGTTGACGACATCGACAAGGCCCTGGAAAACGTCGAGAAGGGAGGCGGAAAGATAGTGAAGGGGAAGGACAGCGTCATGGACATGGGATTCGTTGCCTGGTTCCAGGATACTGAGGGAAACGTCCTAGCGCTTTGGCAATACATGAAGAAGTAGGCATATTCGGCAAACCAATCATTCAAGGCGCTTGATTGTGTGGTAGCCGAACTGCGTCCTGACTATTCCTGATACTTGGCCTTTTCCCAGTGCGAATGCTGAATTCTCAAACTCTTTTATAATCATGCCGCGGCCACATGCTCCAAACCCTGAAAGATATATTTTTATATTGTTTAGGACAGAGCTTATCTGTGGTAAAATGATTAAGCAAAATGAAAATGTTGCCCTTTTCGACATGGATGGAACGCTGTGCGATTATGACGGCCAGCTTTCTAAAGATTTGAAAGGGTTGATGTCTCCGGGAGAGTCAGAATTTAGTGGCAGGATAGACAAAGCGCCGGATTACGTAAAAAGGAGGGCCGACATATTAAGATCCTCACAAGACTGGTGGAAGAACCTCCCTAAGCTGCAGCTCGGCTGGGACGTGCTCGAGATTGCGCAGGAACTTGATTATAGGATAATGATATTGACGCAGGGCCCTCGGAAGAACCCCTCAGCATGGACTGGCAAGAAGCTATGGATAGACGAAAAACTGGGACAGGACGTCGATATAACAATAACAAGGGACAAGGGGCTAGTTTACGGCAAGATACTAGTGGATGATTTCCCGGAATACGCGGAACGCTGGCTCACATGGAGGAAAAACGGCCTAGTCATAATGCCAGTCAATAAATCAAATGAGGACTATTCGCACAGGCAGGTAATCAAATATGACGGTACAAACCTGGAGGAAGTGAGGCACGCGATGACCGAAAGGCTGAGGACAGGGCATGGCGCCGATCAGATACTCGATAAAGCAGGTCAAATACTCCGAAAGGCGGAAAGGTCCAAAGTCAGAACCTAATTGCATCATTCAAGGCGCTTTATTATGTGGTAGCCGAACTGCGTCCTGACTATTCCTGATACTTGACCCTTTTCCAATGAAAATGCTGCATTCTCAAACTCTTTCACCATCATGCCGCGGCCGAAGAATCCAAGGTCTCCACCCGTCTTCCTTGTCCCGTCAAGTGAATACTCGCCGGCCAGCTTTGCGAAGCTTTCGCCCTTTGAGAGCTTTTCCAGTATCTCCTTTGCGGTGGATTCCTTTTCCACCAATATGTGCGCGCACCTTATCTTGTTTGCCATGTTTACACCATTTCAATGATTCATGTTCTTGAACATCTGGTCCTTTTCTTCCCTTGACCCCTGGCTCAGGCCCTGCGCCCTCCCAACTGCTATCTCGTACTGGTCGCTTTCGATGCCTTTCATTGCCGCTTCGGCCACTTCCGAAGGAGGTATGCCCTTGTCGGGGTAGTCGTTTTTCCTTGCGCCTTTCAGGTTAGTATCGGTAGTGGGTGGAATGACCTCGAATACCTTTATGGTTGTGTCCCTTAGCTGGTGCCTCAGGGACATGCTGAACGAGTGTATTGCCGCTTTCGTCGCAGAATAAACCGGGAATATCGCAAGCGGCACGAACCCCAGCCCGGATGATATGTTGATTATCGCTGATTCCTCCCTTTTTGAGAGCAATGGTATGAAAAGGGCGGACATGTATATCTGGGATTTCAGGTTTATTGTTATTTCGTCTTCGCTGTTTTCCAGGTCCTCAAGCCCCTTCTTCAGGTCTATCCTGCGCTGTATTCCCGCATTGTTTACAAGCACGTTAACCTTGAAGTTCGAGCTAGCCCAGTCGTAGAGGGCCCTGCATTCGTCCTCCTTTGACACATCGCACTTTCTTGTGTGTATCGATGGGAGCTTTGCCCTTGCTCCCTCCAGCCTTTCAGTGCTTCTCCCGCATATTATGACCTCGTTCCCGGATTTGACGAAAGATTCCGCGAGAGAGAGACCGATGCCAGAGCTGCCGCCAGTGATCAATACGACGTTGCCTCTTGTCTTCACCAAACCACCATTTGACATTATTATATGCAAGGGCTTCAATAATAATTGTACCTGAAGCTTGCGGTTTTAGCCGAATTTCTCCACCAGATAGTCAAAGTACTGCTCAAATCCCCTTTTGGTCCAATAACCCGTAATTATGCTGCCCCTAACCCTGTCGCTTGACTCCTCGTTCATGCTCTCAAGCTTTTTGTCCATGCGGTCTGCGATTATGCCGGCATGTAGATCTGCGATTATGCTAGCAGACTGCTCGCAATTCTCCAACGACACCAGAGAACCGGATTGGGACCCGATGCCCTTTATGCGCGTTTCGGACAGCATCTCCGGGCTTCTTGTTATGGAATATACGGCCTTTGCCGCTGCGTTCGGATCCATGTTATTGTCAGAGTATGCGTACATCTCGTATGCATTGACGAAATTCTTCAAGGATTTCATTTCATAAGCTGCAAGGAACCTTTCCTGGATCTTGGAGTAGGCCTTTTTGTCTTCGTCGCCGAGGGTGCCTATTCCGTTGCTTAGTTCCCTCACCATCCTTGACGAGCCCATCCTCCCCAGTGCCGCGGTGCTTGATGCAGAAAGCTGGCTTTGAGGATATGCCAAAAACCCTGGAATCTGGGCCTTTTTTATCTCTGTGATGAAGAACTGTCCCTGGTGCCCCAGCAGGCCCTCGCTGCCCACTGCACTTGCGGCGCTGAACATGTCCGGGACAGCTATGTATTTGAGGCCGTCCTTTATCTTTACGAACTTCGGGCCGTAGAGGTTCAAATACACCGTATTCAGATTCTGGTAGGATTCTTCATCGCTCTTTTCCGTAAACCTCACTGTTTTCATATAGTCCTCGGAATCCCTGAATATGGACTTTATGCTATTTGGGGCCATTTCAAACGAGCTCATGACTATGCCCCTGTACATGTTCTCTATGATGCCCAGCTCCTCCCTGTCTTTTGCCTTGTCCTCATAGCTGTTTCCGTTTATTATCATCCATTTTTCAGCAGCCTTGCCGAAATCCTTCCTCTTGAAGTGCCCCTCGATTTCCTTCATGTCCTCTTTTTCAATTCCGTATGACCTGAGCACAGTCTTGTAATCCAATTCATTGCTTGCGACTGCTTGAACCCTAGCGCCCATCATTTCCAGGCGTGCAGAAAGCTCTAGTTTCAGTATTTCGTCAAGCCTGTCGCTGGTTTTAGCTTCATGGACAGACAGGGAAAGCCTTTCAATGCTGTCCGACAGCTTTGATGCCGTATCCGGCTGATAAAGCCCTCTTGATACTGATTTCATCGAAGCATCGTAGTCGGCATACAGATCCGAATAAGCGCTGAAATTGCCTTCCATCTCGCTCGAGAACTTCTTGGACAGAGGGTTGGCGTTGTCGCTATTATTTTCCTTTGAGACCGTAACCAATTTTATCAATTTATATGACATTGGCGTGATATAAATATGCTTCTTCGGATGCGAAATTCCATAAAACAGGCAGGCAAATCCAAGTGGGCCCGCGGAGAATCGAACTTCGGACCTCAATTCGGTTGGTTATTTTCGCTATACTAATCAGTTTTTAAAAATCCTCCACTAAATTTCGTTATTGCTTTCCTATTTTTCAGTAAGTAAAAAATGATTATTACAACAAATGCTAATATTACACCCAAAATAAAACTACTTGTTAATCCCAATTTCTTCACTATTCCTTTTTAGTCAATAAATTAATTAACAGACCAACAATATATATACCCCTATTCCAACAAAAGCAAAAGAGGCAATCTCGCAAAAGTCAGAGATAATAGCTATTTATAAAGGGCATTCCAACACAAAGGTAGTAAAGCGTAAGTTTGTGATGGACATAGGTATATTAACAAGGAAGAAAACGACA
Source organism: Candidatus Micrarchaeota archaeon (assembly GCA_028866575.1). Classification (NCBI taxonomy): domain Archaea; kingdom Nanobdellati; phylum Microcaldota; species Microcaldota archaeon. The sequence goes on from JAGWHU010000007.1 coordinate 47,331, forward strand.
AAGTAATATATCATGCAAGGGCTCTAAATGATCGTATACCACCAGATGTAGCTGGTATCAGTATAGAAAATGAAAGGAATAAGTGGTTTCACTTGATAAAATCAAGCAAGTAGATTATTTTTTTGTATAATTAAAAGTAAATTGAGTGCCAGAGCAGTTTATAATACTATTCCCAGTCGTATAAAATGTAATTGAATTGGCTCCAACAGAACTTATGTTTATTATATTAGCATTGGTTTCACTTATTAAATGCCAATTTCGATATATATAGTAATTTAACCCTTGTAAGTTCTTTTGGCTAAGATTAACATATGGGCTACCATTTAAAAATATATTATAAAATTGAAGATTTGCACAATCTGTTGGGTTTTTGGTTGGTCCAATAGGTACATTTATTATCATCGGTTTTCCCAACACATCAGGGGTACAATTTCCTGTATAAATTATATTTTTCATCTCGTCTTGATATGAGGAAGTTGTTCCATTTATATTGTACAATATCGAACTACAAAGTTGTGCATCAGAGTTTGGGTTTATTTTAATCTTTGAATTTCCATCTAAAATTAAACTTATTACTCCCCAATCTCCTATTGGTATATTATCTAATCTGACATAACCAGTAGTTGAATTATCCAAAATGGTCGAGTTAATATTTGGATAACCTATGAATGGTTTTATGGCATTTATTTTTACCAGATTATTGGTTGGATTTATATAGAACGCCAAACCTTGAGAGGGTAAATTACCCTGATTTTGTATGGCTATGTAGTAATGATTAGGTGCTGTAGTTTCGTTATATGCCAATATAGAGACAAATGGCTTTGATGTTATTGTGGTTGTAATTATAGATATAGAAGTAGTTGTAGTTGTTGTATATGTATGATTAAAGGCACCACCAAAATAAGCACCGAATAAACTACCAATAATTACAATTATAAGTTCAAAAAATAGGTAAGGTCTATTTTTAGTATAGTATACTTTAATTTCATCCTTTAAAGTCATATTTCAATTTAGTAAAATAAGTATAAAAATTAGAACCATCTCTAAAAGTGCCAATAACTTTATACTAAAATTTCCTGCAAATACTAAGCCAGGTATTATTATGAGTAATAAGAAATGGGCCCGAGGAGATTTGAACTCCTGACCTCCCGATTATCAGTCGGGTGCTACTAACCAGGCTAAGCTACGAGCCCATGTTGGGTTTAATGCTTAATCTTTATCATACTTAACCTCTAATACCTTGCCCCCGGGCTTTTCCTCCCTGAATAATTGCGTCTCGAACTTGTAGAGCTTCAGTTTTGGCTGCGACCAGTAATTCCTGTGCATGCCTGCCTTCACGCACGTCTCTTCCAGGAATCTCTTCCTGTCCCATCCCTGCTCAACTGCTACTATGGGCAACAACAGGCCGCTCTGCATGCCGTATTCCACCATCAGGCCGTCCCTGCCGACTTTTACGCTGTCCAGCCTCTTCCTCTCGCCACCAGTTATCAGGACTGGGCTTGAGAGCACGCTAACTTCCACAAGGAGGTCGTCAAGCTCCTTTTTTGATACGGACACGAACCTAGGATCCTCGAACGCTGCCGCTATCGCAGCATCTACAAGCGACTCGCCCAACGGGGCTATCGCCCTCGGGAAACCTATGCAGCCGCGCAACGACCTCGTGGGGTAGTGCTCCAGCGTCACGAACACCCCGTAAGGCCTGCCGAACTCCTCAAGTGTGCTTGAAACAACTTCCTTCTCGAAATTGGGATTTATTATGAACAGCTCTATCGCATATCTCGCGGCCTTGACGAGCCTCTCGCCCTCCTTCGCTGCAAGCACATGCATGATATACACTAGGATTAGATTTACAATACAAGTATAAATATTTGACATACGAATTAGGCACGGGTTACATGGAAAGGAGGCTAACCGTATACACTGATGGCGCCGCGCGCGGCAATCCCGGGCCAAGCGCATCCGGATTCATGGTATATGAAGGGGGGAAGCTGCTTCACAGGCATTCGGAATACAACGGCAAATCGACCAACAACCACTCGGAGTACAGGGCTGTCGCTCTTGCGCTGAAGTGGTGCGTTGCCAACCTCGATGCTGAAGAGCTCCACGTTTCGCTGTATTCGGACAACGAGCTCGTCGTAAGGCAGCTCAATGGAAGGTACAAGATGAAATCCGAGTCGCTACGGCCGCTCAACGAGGAAATAAGGGAAACATCAAGGAAATTCGGGAAAATCGAATTCAGGAACGTGAGGAGGGAGAACATCTACATAGCAGCGGTAGACAGGTCCTTGAACGAGCTGCTTGACAGGATGGAGGACTGAGCTTGTGGCGCTGTCCGTCTTGATGATGTCTGTGATAAAATGGAAAAGAGGATAAAAATCGTGAACGAAAGTTCCAATGGCTCAGGCCCCAACTGGTCCGCGAGGATTGACAGGAGCATCAGCATGGGCAACGGCTCCTTCGGCATCAGAATAGACCTTGGCACAAAATCCCTGTATATGCACGGGAGAAAGGCATACGACTGGGAGATGGAAGACTATGTCGCTGCGATGGGAAGAAAGCCGCAGGACCTGCATTTTGTAACAATTAACGAGTATTACGGCACCGACAGCAATTTCCTGAACCTGATAAGGAGGAATGGCAGCGAAAAAAAGGTATTCATCGACGTGCCCAAGGACAAGAGCATCTCCGAGGCCTTTGAGGATGAGGTAAACAGGATGTACAACAACACCTTCCTGAAGAGGGTGCTGCTGCGGAACAAGGCCTGATGCATGCTTGGTTGTATTTGCGGCATATTGCCGCAACAGTAACTATAAATAAGACATAGGACGCAATTATTATGATATAGAGTGTAGACATGCCGGCAGCGAGCAAGAACCCAAAGGGAGATCACGAGGGCAAGCAGAAGTCCGAGGAGACGCAGAAGGCGGAGGAAGTGCACACAGTGGACATCGCGGCAAAGGAGCACTGGAAGAAGGGCAACTCCCTGTTTGAGGAAAGCAAGTTCGAGGAGGCGATAGGGGAGTACAACGAGGCGATACGCATAGACGCCAAGTATGCCGATGCGTATTTCAACAGGGCGCTTACGAAAAGGGTGACAAACGACTTCGACGGAGCGAAGAACGACCTGGAAATGGTCCTGAGCCTGCAGCCGAAGAGCGCGGACGCGCCTTTGCTCATAGGGGACATAGCCGAGAACGCCAACGACCTGCTCAGCGCCAAGTACTGGTACGAGAAGTCGCTTGCAAACAACCCGGATTATACGGAGGCGAAGAACAGGCTCGAGCACATAGATTCCCTGATGCACATGGATACTGACATAGCGGGCAAGCAGGGCACGCAGCAGGTGCAGGTGAAGAAGGAGGAGCAGAAGGACGTGATAGAGGAAGGGCAGATAAAGAAGGTGGCATTCCTCAAGTCTGACGTAAGGTTCGATGACGTGATAGGGCTTGAGAAGGTGAAGCGCTACCTGCAGGAAAACGTCGTCCTTGCGATAAAGAAGCCGGAGCTGTTCAAGAAGTACGGGAAGAAGCTGGGACTGGGCCTTTTGCTATACGGCCCTCCGGGCACCGGAAAGACATACATAGTCAGGGCGATAGCCGGCGAGGCTGGGGCCAACGTGATAATCGCAAGGGTGAACCAGATAGTCGACATGTACACAGGAAATACAGAGAAGAACCTACATGCAATATTTGAGCAGGCAAGGAAGAACACCCCGTGCATAATATTCTTCGACGAGCTTGACGCACTCGGGGTGAAGAGGGGCGGCGACGAGCCCGGAGGGGGCAACAGCTCGGCACTGAGGCTCGCGGTCAACCAGTTCCTCGTGGAAATGAGCGGCGTAGAGAGCAATCCGGAGGGCATATACGTAATAGGAGCAACCAACAACCCGTGGGACATAGACCCGGCGCTCAAGAGGAGCGGGAGGTTCGGGGACAGCGTCTACATAAAGCCCCCGAGCTATAAGGACAGGAGGAACCTGTTCAAGTACTATACCAGGAACAAGCCGATTGGCAACCTGAATTACGGGAGGCTGGCTAGGGCAACAATGGGATACTCCCCTGCGGACATAGAGAGAGTGGCTGACAAGGCCGCGATGCTGCCGCTGCTCCACGAGTACACCCTGAACATGAGCAGGGAATACAGCATGAAGGACGTACTTTCCATACTGCGCGACAAGGACTACAGCGGGAGCTCCCTTGACGAATGGTACGCGATGGTTAAGAAGGACGTCATAACCAAAACCGAGGTCCAGATAATAGACGGCAAGAAGCAGGAGATAGTGAAGGAGGGCAAGCTGGACCCCCAGGAGAAGATATTATACAAGACGATGGTGAGCGACATAAAGAGGAACACCAGCAGCATGGTCATATTCATAAGGAAGTTCGTGAGATGGTTTGCAGTCAACGCATTCTGATTCCAGGTCAAACAAAGCTTATCGCTATGCTGTTGCTAAGCCCGGCGTAATGCGCCGTAACTATAACGTTGCCTGCGGCTGTGCCGTATATGCTGCCTATCGCTATGCCGTTTGAGTTCGTGGTCGTGTTGCGCGAAAGCACGTAGTTGCCATTGCTTTCCGTGAAGTTCACGGTGGCGCCCTTCAGTGGATAGCCAAGGAGCGTGACGTAAGCCGTGAGCTGGTCTCCCTGGCCGCTTGCCTTTTGGGTGTAATTTAGTGCCGTCAGCTTGATCGAATACCTTGTGGTTACTATCGGCTGCGCGTGAGCAGCAAAGCTCCCGGAATAGGTTTGCTTCTCGCCGTTGGAGCAACTCTTGGGCGAAGTGGAAAGGCCGCAGTATGTGGCGTTGAGGTAAAGGTCCCCGGATGAAAGTTCCCCTATGCTTACGTACGAATTCAGGCTTAGCGTGCATATCATTGACCCGCCCTGGAGGACGAAGCTTGGAGAGCATGGCACTGCAGTCGTGTTGGCGCTATTCACCCGTGCGTAAATCTCCGGATTCGTTATGGGATACTGCTGTGAATTCGTGAGGAACAGAGCTATTACCGTATTGTGGGATATGGTATTTGTACCAACGATAACCTCGTTGCAGTATATGCTGCTTAGAAAGTTGCACGTGTCGCCCACGATCTTCTGCGGGGCATAAAGGTACAGGTAAAGCACCCCCATCACTATCCCAAGTATAAGTATCGCCCACCCGAAAGTGACCATGTATTCCATGGCTGCTTGTGCATTATTTTCATTACGCATATAACTTACTTTTGATTATATTTTTTTTATGACTATAGTAAAATATTTTAGAGATATTTTATTCTTATCCATAGACCAGATAGCTCTGCTAAAACATAAAAACCTATTTTTCCTACAAAATAATAATTAATCCGACAAAGCCCATTTTATCAAAATGTTTAAATATTTATTTGTGGTAAAATATATATACTAAAGTAAAAGAACTTGGATGAGTGTATGAGCCCTAAAATATGCCGTAATTATCCCGAATTTGTTAGGAAGATAACAAAATATTTGACAATACCCAGTTTGGTAATTATAGTGTTAGCATCGAGATTTGTTGAGGCAGGAAGTGTACCGTTAGTAACTGAAATAAATAATATTCAATTAGTACTTACACAAGTAGGTCCTGCATTAAGCGCTGTACTGTTTGTGTTGGCAGGCATATTCTATGCAATAGGGCAAATGTTGCCTCCAGACAAAAAAGCTAATTTTCACACTGCTGCAGTTAACATGATTATTGGTGCAATAGTTGTTGGGGTATTGAGTGTAGCATCGACGTCTCTTGCTATTGCATCCACGCATCTTATCGGTAACTTTACTTCTGGGAATTCTTTAATATAAATGGTGAATTTTTTGGCCCTTGGTTTTGGAGTATATACAATTGCAATAGCTTTGATATCAATAATGCTTTCTATAGCAGGCATGATTTTGGGTTTGGGTTATGCAATTGATGATAGGAAACTCAAAGAATTCGGGAAATCTGAAATTTATCAATCGGTTATAAATGGAGCCATAGTGGGAATATTAATAATTGCATTTGGTAGTGGTGGATTTTTTACTTTATTAATAAACAATATAACTGGAGGAGCTGCTATTACAGCTACATGCGAGCAAGCCATGAGCTCCAATTATGCGATATGTTTTGCTTACAATTATCTAGTAGGCTTACAGCCAGTAGGCATAAATGGTGCAAACTACCCTACACTTATAGACACATCAGTTGGCCTACTAGCTCCAGTTTCCGTGTTATACACTAGCTTGAGCCTTTTGGGTTCTATAAAACTTAGTTTGGGTGTAATAAGTATCGGCTTTTATAGTGCATTAAATCCGATTTTAACTGCACTGAATTATATAATAGAGATACTTACAGCGGCAATAATAAGCATAGAGGTGCAAGGAATTCTGCTAAAATTTATATCAATAATTGCAATACCTGTTCTTCTTCCAGTAGGCATACTGTTAAGGACAGTCTATGTAACTAGGAAACTTGGTGGTGCAGTAATGGCTATTGCAATTGGATTATATGCAGTATTTCCATTGACATACGTCTTGGATGCAAGCCTTGCAAATAGTTACATTACTAGTTTAAGTAGTGGATCGGTAAGTACTTTCATAGCTTCTGAAACAAATTCAAATAACAATATAATAAGTATGACGACTCAAATAAGCGAAAGCAACAAAAATGACACATTTGGATTTGTTAGTTACTTTACAAATGCAATAAATAATCTCGTAAAAGGATTTGATGGTTTTCTTAATCAACTTACAAGCATGGTAGCACTTATAATAATAGAGGTATTTTTCCTACCCGTTTTTAGCCTCATATTAACTGTGATATCAATAAGAGAACTTGCAAATATTTTAGGTTCTGAGATAAGTTTTGGGAAACTTTACATATTTTAGTGATATCTTGGAGCATGATATAAGGTTTTATGTGATTGCCAGTGTTCTAATATTACTAACTATAGCAAGTTTATTCACATTAAAATGGATTTTGATAATTGTAAGCTTAACAATTACCGGATTATCAATCGTATTTTACAAAATGTATTACATAATTGAAGCATCAATAATTAAAAGGACGGGAATAGTACAATTAATAGACGGGAATGAACTTAGTGGAGATAGGACAACCACAGTGAGAAGAGTAAAAGGTAATTTCATAGCCACTGCAGTTGCAATCCTCAAAAACAATTCTAAAGAACCAATAACAAGAGATAAAATAGAAAATATTTTGGAAAATTCACATTTTACATTCAGGTTCATTATGCAAATTGAACACATAGATGTCAACAAGTTGCTTGATAGACTTCAAACAAAAAGGAGCATGTTAGAAATAGAGTTAGATAAACTCAATGATCATGTAACTAAAAATAATTCCTTAAAAATAAACGTGTTAAAACGTAGAATAGATCAAATAAATCATGAATTGGACAGCATAAGTTCTGGAGGCACTCCATTGAAGATTTCACAATATATAATGACAAGTGCAATGGCTGCTAATAAATCCAGTGCACAAGAACAGGCAAAATCTCAATTGCGTGAATTAGTTAGTGAGTTTGGGGCGTTACTTGGAACATCATCGAATATAATGAGTGGCAACGAATTGCTTGAGCTTTTAAAATTCGATTCTATGGCGATTTGATGAATATAAATGAGAATTCAAATTCGAAAGAGGCAAGCAAAAGCATTTATTTAGGGCGAATGTCAGAGCCCTATTTTACTGATAGTGATAGAGGAATATACGTAGGTAAAAGCAAAATATACAAAATCCCGTTCTTTTTAGATCTTGATAACTTGATAAATAGAAACATGGCAATTTTAGGCATGTCGGGAGCAGGAAAAAGCTATTTCCTTAAAAGTTTCGTAATAAGAAGCGCTTTGCAGAGGAACTCATATGTATTGATAATAGATTGGAATGGAGAATATAATAGTGTGATAGAATTTCTAGGTGGGAAAAATTTAATTTTAGGAACTGATTTTAAAGTAAACGTATTCAAATTGTACGATCTAAAGAGCATAAAAAATATAAAAATTGTATCCGATTGTATAGTGCTTTCGCTAAATTTGAACGAAGAAGAAAGTTACATAATATATAATAAGATCTTATCTATGTGCTATCCTAATAGTGTAATCAAAAACCTGTCTGAATTGATTACAGGATTCAAAAATGATACGAATCCAGATTCTGAAAAACTTGCAAATAAGCTTTTACAGCTGAAAGAGAATCCCATGTTTGCAGAAGGAACTGATTTTGCCGTTGATGAAATACTGGATGGTATCATAAATATTGATTTTTCGATGCTCAAAGACAACGTGCAAAGAAATGATATATCGAGATCTATATTTATGATCATAATAGAACTGATGCACAACACGAAAATAGAAGCAAAAAAAGAAAAATTGATAATTCTTGATGAAGCATGGAGACTCATAAAGAATTCAAATGACGTTGGAGTACTTTATAGAGAGGGTAGAAAGTATGGGTTCTGCATTATTACTGCAACACAACTTGTGCAGGATATCGACAACGAAGTGATTTCTAATGCCGCATCCATAGTTATATTCAGATTACAGAATGAGGCAGACTATAGTCTTCTTCTAAATTCTGGGATTATAAGGGAGGAGGATAAAAAAATTATAATGCAATTACAAACTGGAGGTTGCATGTTTTCGATAGCATTCAAAAATGATAATAATCAAATATGTAAATTTTTTATAGAATCCACAGATGGAATCAGCACTAGTTTTTACAACATAAAAAGTGGTAAAATGAGGAGAAGAATATCTCATAGATTACTTATGGAATCCACAAGTAAATTGAATGCAAGCAATGAAATAAAAGAAAGGCTCATCGGATTCATTTCGGAAAACAATAGGGAACTGGATGATGTACATCTAGTGGCATTCATGGTGAATGCAGGCATTCCGAGATTAGAAATAGTTTATTACCTTAGACTTCTTGGACTAAAGGACGAGCATATAGTTATGGCATATAACAGCGCAGTCCGTATTTCTAAAACGTAGTGGTTTTATTATGGTAGAAAATGAAAGCATTTTCTTGAGTACATCTTTTCATGCAGCTGCAGCATTAAGGACAAACATGAGTTACGTAAAAGACATTCTTACATTGGTTCCGAATGCCAAAAAAATGGTTGATGGACCTATGTTAAAATATGAAATATCCATGGCTGACGGTGAAAGAAGCTTACTAGAATTATCAGACAGTCATATGAGTTTAAGGTTCTCAGCAAAAATGCAGAGTTCGTTGAAATACAAGACAAACTTTCTCAAATTTGTCTCATTAATGGCTTTACTTAAAGGTCAGTATACTGTTGATATTAGTACCATATATGATTATATAATAGAAGCGTTGGAACAAAATTGGCAGAATTCTTCACATGATCAGGGACAAGTAATAGAAGGCTTAAAAGAAAGGATAAATATATTAGATAAATCAAATTTTTCACTCGGTTTAAAGCTTATTGAAATGTCGAAGGAAATTAAACGCATTTCATCAGAAGTGTCTATTTATAAGGAATTTAGCGCTTCGGTAATGTCCAAAACATGCGAAATAAAAAATGGAAAGAAGACATACGACTATTCTACATTGATGCAATTCGGGGTTGACAGTCGGCTTGCAAAAAGTGTCGAAACGATGATCCGTGAAGGCTGATAGTATATGTATACACCCATACAAAGTACTAACTATGCTGGATATTATGGCCTAATAATGATACCTATAGGAATGGCCGTATATTTCATTATAAGATATGGTTCTGACTTAAGCACATCATACAATGGACTTTGTATAAATAGTGGCGAATATTTTATTGATAAGGAATACATAAGTGTGGATGAATTATATAGTACCATCAACGCAAGATTAAAGGAAAACGACCGTGTTTTCATAGTAAAAAATTTACCGCTGCGTATTAATGAGCTTTCATTTAAGCATTTGAATGTTTATGCATCATCTAAATCTGCTGTTTTGGATAACATGAATGACTATCTCCAAAATCTAATAGAATGCAATTTAGATGAAATGATGTGCAAGAACAATGTTATAATAAGAAAAGAGGACAACTTTTGTAAAAAATTTTCAGCAAGAATAGCATATGATGAATTTATAAATCATGGATCTTTCTCAATCAAGGACAAATTAGACAAATTCTTATATAAAAATGAGATAAGTGCAGAAAATGATTTAAGTTTGAAAGTTATTTCTAAAAGTAATATGATAAAGACAGTTTTTACTTTTAGCTATACACATCGCAGGGCTTTTGCTTCAAGATTTAATTTATTTGGATATGGCAACGGATTAATTTTTTTCATGATGCTGAACGACCTCGTTAGGGTAATAAATTGCTAACCATAGTCAATTACATAGCCAGATTCGGCCTGGCAATTGGAGTATTGCTACTTGACACAGGGATGCTTTTATGGCTTTTTGATAAATCCAATAGAAGAGCAAGCAACAAAATCGCAATGGATATGATTCGCGGCTCAATTACCTTGATAATTTTTGCACTTTTGGCATATATTTGGTGAGTGCCTGTTTGACGAGATAAAAATGATGTACAAGGAGCAAAGTGCATTTGATATTTTATTTTTATCTGTCGTGATGGGGCTGCTTACATCAATTTCGATTGCGGCATCCGCATTACAGCTTCATTATCTTGGTATATTGCAGAATGTTCCAAATTATCTTCACGTGATAATATTTTCATTCGTGTTTTTTTTATCGTTTGTAACATCTTTTGTATTCAAGTTTAGGATACATATACCAATCGAGAAAAAACTACTTTTGATAGTAGGCATATTTTTTTCTATCATTATCATTTACGTGATTTTATGAGCCATGGTATGAAATTTTATAGAATTTCGGAACTACCAAGCAAGAAAATAGACAGCAATAAGATATTCGAATGCATAGGAAAACAGAATTTTGTTCTGTTATACGATTTGGCAAATTCAACATCCATGTTGGGATTCATGCAAAAGGATTTCGAGGACATAGGGCTAAAAATGGAAAAATTCATTCCTGGGATGCACATGACAGAACTTGAATTTCATAAGCTAGACGGCAATTTAGATATCAAGGCATTTTCGATATATAGGAAGGTGGACAGATATGAAGATAAATTGTTTAACGATGTATTTAACTTACTGCCAACAATTAGTGTGTTAGGTATTCTTTTCGTACCTATAAGAGTTGAAGAGATCAACTACATTAAAAAGCACATAGAAGATGTCCTTAGTTCAAAAACAGTTAGGGAAACCGAATCATCATTTATGGTGCGCAATAAGTCAAACTCAACGTTGCAAAAGGAACTTTACTATGACTCAGAAGAAAAAATGATGCTGAATGACACACTTGAATCACTGAACAAATCAATATTGGGAAATAACCTTGTATATAAGATATTCCTTATTGCATCCGGTGACATAGTAGATTTGAGTCGTTATATAAAGACTAATTTTCTTATACTGGAAGAGTACAATTTTAATAAAGATACTATTGAGGCTGTTATACATCAGCTTTCTAATAAGCCTTCCCTTTCTTTTGGTACCGATTACGCCAAGGAGTTTATGAATTTCCATGGTTATTATGATGTGAATCATACGCTAACTACTTCAGCTCCTAAAAGCGGAAACGGGATTCGTATAGGCAAATTTGTCAAGGATGGTGTGTCTGAAACAGATTTTGATATAAACATAGAGCCATCGACGATTAATTTAGGCTTTATTATAACAGGGCTGCCGGGCTCTGGAAAGACGGTGGAAGCTATGTCAGTTTTGGATTCAATTATTTCCAGTAAGGCCACAAAGCCAACAGTATTTGTTATAACACCCACAAGCGAATGGAAAAATTTTGCACTATGCCATAAAATGCACTTCATAAAATTGTGCGATGATGACACTCCAATAAATTTTTTCAGACACCCAAAAACAGTAGGATCTGAAAAGTTTTACGGCAATCTTGCAATGATACTATCTGCTGCAGCAAATTCAGGACCTTACCAAAAGCCCATGGAAAAATGCATGCTTAGTGCATTCAGAAGAGTTTACATTACAAATAAGAATTACAATGACACCGAACCAGACCCGATAAAAGTATATGATGAAATAGAAGAATCGGTTACTAGATATCATGGCAAAAGGATTCCCAGCGGAATAAAATATACTAAACACGGCGAAAATATAAGATCAGGACTTGAAAATCTGCGTGGTATATTAAGCAAAAAACAATATTGTGTAAAGGAAGGCATAAGAATTGAGGATTTCATCGGAAGCGGCGCAATTTTTGACGTTTCTGGCGCAAGTTCTGGCACAAGAACACAATTATATGCGCTAATATTGAATCAGATTTACGCACTTACCGATGGCCTTGACATGGAAGGAGATAATGAGCTAAGGCTTGTTATATGCCTTGAGGAGGCCCAAACCATATTTGGAGATCCGTATTCTCCTGCTGTACAGGATATAAAGCAGCGGATACAGGATTTTAGAAAGCAGGGTATAGGACTCATCCTGCTTACCCACAATGTAAATGATATAGAGGCGGGTATCAGAAGGCTGTGCCAGATCAAACTGTACCTCAAACAAGCATCGGATATTGCACCGATAGCTGCTAAAGATCTGATATTCGCCTATGTAGACAACGATGAAGTGGTACTTAAGCTGAAAACGTTAAGCTCAAGGATAGGCGCATTCAGCAGCACTTCCAAATCAGGACATGAGAAAAGACAGCAAGACACTATTTTCATAAAAACTGAAACATATGTTCAAGAAAACTGCATCAATCCAAGCAATCTTATATCCAAATATATGGAAAAACTGAATATCAACACTGTAGAAGAAATAAAATGCACTATTGAGCTTAAGAGATTACCTGATTCAAAAGAGCTTAAGGAATGCACCATAATACTTAGATTTCTTGGTGAGGAGATATGGAGGGCCTTAATAGATAAGATGTCTGGATACGAAATTTGTCTTTTAAAAGGCAAAGATTATACAATACAAATACTTGATAAAAAGGGTAGGATCCTAAAAGACCTGCGTGTTTGCGGGGCACAGCATATATGTATTTATGCTTAATACATTATATTAATGACCTTCTCCACGACCTAAAGGTCGTGGTATCATTCAGGTAAGTGTTGTTTGCATAGATATATCTTGTTTTCGTATGTAATTCTGCAATGTTTTCTCGTCTCTTGGACCAACACTTCCGTTGCTGTACCCTGCAGTCCAGAAGTGT